>JAAZNT010000136.1 GCA_012798145.1 Thermoanaerobaculaceae bacterium
AAGATTTTTGATTATGTTTCAGGTTGCCGAAGGCAAACTGCCTGCCGACCTGCTACACCATTTTTAGAACTACCCAAAAGCCCTAAAATTCAAAATCTGTCAAAAGTTTTATCTAAAAATTAAAAGCTAAAAACTGCACTTGCTAAAAATTCCCAAAATGGTTCAGTTTTATCCTTCTGACCATTTTATTTAGAATCAATATCGGATTTTGGGTTTAAGGAAATTTGGAATAGTAACTTAGAGATGGTGTATAATATAATTTGGAGGCGAGAATGTTCAAAAAAATTCTATTTGTTCTTTTTGCTTTCCTTTTTCTTTCAAATTTTATGGCGCAGGAAAAGAGCGCTGATGAGCCGGGAATATTGGGGTTTCAAGGCGCTTTAGATAAAGAACAATATATTTTGTGGCTTCACTTTGAACAATATTTAAATAACCCCAAAGAAATCAAAGCAATAAAGGTTACTTTTGAGCCGAGCGGAACGGTTGCTGCGCTCATTTACGACGAAAATACCCCAGATGAAGAGGTTCAAACTTTGCTTGAGGGTAAAGAGGCTCTTTCTCTTTTAAAAACAGATTCTTTTTTAACACTGAATCCCGTAATATACTACTATCCTAAGGCAAAATATCTTGCCGAAGAGAAATCTGTCAAGATTGAATATTATTTGCAAGACGAAAACGGTGAATATAAATTCATAGATGGCGGAGAGTTTTATTTTGACAGACCCGCCTCTCCCAAAATTGACGAGTCCCTTCAAGAATAAAAACCGAGCATAATCATTGGACAAAAGGGAAGTTTTGTGATAGAATTCCCTTTTGATTTATCCTTCCTCCGCAAAAAAAGCGGGGGCTTAGACCGAAAGGAGGTTTTATGAAGCATTACGAAACTATGATTATCGTCCCGCCAACCGTTTCCGAGAATGAACTTGATACTATGGTTCAGTCACTTTCGGAAGACCTTAAAAACAGACACGGAGCAAGCGAAGCAAATGTTCAAAAATGGGGAAAGCGTAACCTTGCTTATCCTATCCAGAAGTTCACAGAGGGTTACTACATCCTTTGCGATTACCGCTCTGAAAAGGAAAACACCGTTTCCGATTTTGAATCCCGACTGAGACTCAGCGAAACGATCATCCGTTTTATGACGATCAGAAGGGATATTGAAGAGAAGGCGGAAGAAAGACTGAAGAAAAAACTCTTGAAAAGAGGCAAGAGCGGAAGCGGAGAAGAATCAGTTGATTTTGAAGGTTACGCTGACGAAGACAGCGATCTTGATTGAGGTGAAAAATGCCAAGAAAAAATGTTGATAAAAGAAAGAAAAAGACTTTCGTAAAGAAGGAAAATCTATTCAAAAGAAAGAAATATTGCAAACTCTGCGAGAACGCCATAGGTTATGTTGATTACAAGGATGTGAATCTTCTTCAGGGATTTTTGAGAGAAAGAGCGAAAATAGTTCCAAGAAGAATTTCCGGCGCCTGCGCAATCCACCAAAGGCAGATTACCAACGCGGTCAAACGCGCAAGACAGATAGCGCTTCTTCCTTTTACAACAGATTAAGGAGGCAAAATGAAAGTCATTTTAAAAGACACTGTTGAAAACATAGGCCCAAGAGGAACTATAGCCGAAGTTAAAGACGGTTATGCAAGAAATTACCTGATCCCCAAAGGGCTTGCAATGAAATATACCGAAGGGGCAAAAAAAGTCCTTGAGCAAGAGCACAAAATGTATGAAACAAAACAACTGAAGGCAAAAGAGGAAGCCCTCGCCATTTCTGAAAAAATTTCAGCCATAGAACTTTCCATAATGAAGAGAGCGGGTGATCAGGATGTTCTTTACGGTTCAGTGACGCCGACAGACATTTCAGACCTTCTTGAAGAAAAAGGATTTAAAGTTGATAAGAGAAAAATCCTTATAACAGAACCGATAAGAAAGCTTGGCGAATTTGAGATAAAAATAAGACTTCACCCTGAAGTTGTTCCTTCAATTAAACTGAAGGTCCTCAGGGAAGAGTAGTATGGATTTTAAGTCACTGCTTAAAAATCCATATATCATTTCTTTACCCACTTTAATCGTTCCGGGGCTTTCTCATTTCCTTCTTGGAAAGAAAGTTCGCGCGGTTATCTTTTTTGTTGTTGTCCTGACAACATTCTTGTTGGGGATTTTTCTAAACGGCGGAATATTCTTTTTAAAAGAGAGCAACTGGCTCTACTCTCTCGCCTCCTTTGGGGAAATGGGGATGGGATTGACTTATTTAATCTGCCTTTTGAGCGGGCTGAACAGAACTTCTCCAGAAATAATCTCATCCCTGATGTTCGGTTACGGAACTACTTTCCTGATAAGCGCCGGGCTGATGAATATGCTTTTAATGATGGATGCCTTTGACATAGCAATTGGGCGAAAGGTTTATGAGTGATGTTGAAAGACCATTTTTTCACCCTCTTGCTTTTTTCCTTTCTTGTTTCCGTTTTCTTTGCGGCGCTTTACAGAAGCGATTTCAAAAGCGGGTTAAAATCTTTTCTCAAAACTTTCTTGTGGATGGTTCTTGGTTCTCTAACTTTTGCTTACTTAATGTTCTTTACAGGAAGTTGATTTGTCAAAATTTTTTCGTTTTTGGTTTCCTCCGATTCTTTATGCCATTCTGATTTTCATTCTTTCAAGTTTAAGCAAACCGCCCATCCCTTTAGAAATTGAATCAAATTTACTGCACTATCCTGAATACGCTGTCCTATCTTTTCTGCTTCTTCGCGCTTTTCACTTTGGAAAAAAAGAGAATGTTTCTATTAAAAATATCCTTTTTTCATTTTTAATCTCAATATTTTTCGGGTTAAGCGATGAGTTTCATCAGGCGTTTGTCCCTGCAAGGGTTCCAGAATTGAACGACCTTATTAGAGACAGCATTGGAACATTAGCGGGATTAATTGTTTTCATCCTATTTAATTATTTTTACAACAAATGGAAAGGGAAACAACAATGCCAGACCAATTGATTTTATTCGGCGGCTTTTGCGCTTCAGGAATATTAATCGGACTTGTTTTGGGCTTCTTTTTTTTAAGAAAAAAAGAACCCGGTTCGGTTCACATAAAAGAAATTCTTCCCATAGAAGACATCAAGGAAGAGCACAGAGCGCCATCTTTTTCTCTTCTGCTGAACCAACTTTTGGCAATTTACAGAACAATGCTTTCAGCCGACGGAGTAGTCTACTTAAGAAAAGCAGGAGAAGGGCTTGAAGCGGTTGCGGCAAGTCCGGGAACGGATTTCAACACTTCTTCA
>JAAZNT010000137.1 GCA_012798145.1 Thermoanaerobaculaceae bacterium
AGCCAGCAAATAATTTTTCCAGATGAGGCGCTTGAGGGAATAGACAGTATAACGGTAACAGTTGAAATTCAGGCGGGAAGAAAAAATTTCAGGGAAAAAATCAAATTGTCAAAAGGCGAAATAAACCAAAAAGACAAAGAAGTTGATATTGCAATCAAACTAAAACCTAAAAAAACTTAAATTTCTTTTTCTGCTTTTCTCTTTCTTCCTCAAGTTGCAAAACTCTCTTATTTAACTCTTCAAGACTTCTTCTAATTTTTAGATTTTCTGTCGTCAATTTCTCAAAAACTTCCAAAAGAAGGTCAATATCCTTTCTCAAAAGGATGGGATCCTTGTCAGAAATTAAAGTTGCCTTTACCTCTTTGAGAGATTTTTTCTGCTCGTGAATAAGAGAATGGATATACTTTAGTTTTTCCAAGTCTTCAGGCCGAAAGCGGCGGTGTCCCCCTTGAGTTTTCGGGATGTTAAGGTAAGCCATAAACTCATTTTCATAAAACCTGATAGTGCTGACAGGCAGTTGAAGCATCTGGCTAACCTGTCCGATTGAGTAAGTCAGATCGTTTTCTTGAGCCATTATGCCCTCCATTCTCACTTTAGAAATATTCAAAAACATATTTTAATACAATTTTTTTTAAAACTTCAAGTTTGAAACTTGAGCCTTTTGGGGCGCTCTTTAAGAAATGGCCCTTTAGGGTTTAAGGTGAAAATCTCAATCTGCATTCTTGGCATCATAGTTCTTTTTAAAAATCGGGCATAATAAAAATTGGGACGGCAACAAATCTATTGCTGATTCTTTTTTGAACACCATTAATTTAGAAATGCGATTGGTAATATGGAGACAAAAAACCAAAATTCTTCAAAAGATTTTTTCTTTTTTCCCCAAAAGTTGCAATTTTCTTGTCGGGATATTATATTATTGAAGGAAAGGAGTAAGATGATGATGAACAAAAAATTTTTTTTGATTCTTTTGATCCTTGTTGTCCTCGCCTCAATGGTAATTTTTTCCCAAAATGTTAAGAAATTGTCAATGTTTGGATACAAAGGAGAAACCAATTCGGTAAAACTCATTGTTGACACGGAAATTGCCCGCCTTCGCAAAGCAGAACCCTATTTCCCTATTGTGATTTATCTTGGGCACTCTGAAAATATGGTTCTAAAAGCATCAAGAGGAAGTTTTACATTGCAAAACCCCGACGGGCAAAGCGTTTCACTGCCATCATACGAAGAGGTTCTAAAAGGATACGGAACAAACCTAATGAGCAGCGATTTGACATACTTAACCAAGATGGAAGATTATGCGTCAATGAATTTTCTCTCCTGCAAAATGGTGTCAAAAGTCTGCTTCTTCCCGAGCCCGTCTTCAGGAAGCGTTCTTTACGATAATGTTGAAATGCCAAACAGATCTTACTTTAGAACGATTTTGTATTTTCCTAACAACTCTGCAAACAAAGATGGAATATACAAACTTATTTACGAAGACAAAGAAAAAGGAATTAAAGTAGAAACTCCATTTGAAATAAAATGGATGAAATAGCAACACTTTCAATGCCCACCGAAAAAAAGGGGATTGAAAAATCCCCTTTTTTAATCCCAAATTTGTCAATAGAATAGATTTTTTTCCGACTTTCCTTAAAGAAAATGGAAGATAATAAACCTGACAAAAGGCAGGCAGTTTGCCTTTGGCAACCTGAAACATAATCAAAAATCTTCTTGCAAAATTTCATTTTTTCCTAAGCAATCTCAAATCGCTTGGTAAAGTTTTTTAATTGACAAATATGGGATTAATTAAAATGACAAAGATTTTTTTTAAAAATTTCGAGCTTCTTAAAATAACAAAACCAGAAGGTTTCCTTTCTGCCTTGTATTATTTCGGCAGAATTCATCATTCACATAAAATCTTTTCCAAGAGCCCTTTTGCAACCATTTCTAAGTTTAATAAGTAGTCTATGTGGTTGAAAGTTTCTTCCAAAGGCTTTTTTGCTTTTTTCCAGCCATATCCATCTGTGATCCAAATAAATTTATGCCCGTCGTTACTCCAAAAATCAAACATTGTTCTATATTCACCAGCAGTTGATTTAAGTTTAGAACCTCCTCCCGCATAGAAATTGGTTTCAATTAATATTAATTCGTCACCCTTAAAAACTGCAAAATCAATCCTTCTTGAAGATTTATCAATTGTCATAACCTTATTCCATTCATCCCTAACTTTGTCGGCGGTCGCCTGTTTAATATACTGATAATTGCGCCTTTGTGTTATCTTAGCAATGTAAAATTCAACAATATCTTCCATCATAGCCCCTCCTCTGTTTTTTCTTGCGTTAGAATCCAATCCTACTTCTACACCGATGAGATAATCAAGACAATTTTTTATTCTTCTTGACTGGAAAAGGGCTAATAATCCAATCTCTTTGGCAAACTCAACTATTTTATTTATTTCATCCTCATTATGACTTTTTTTGTTTTTGAAATCAAAAGAATAATTCTCGTAAAGATATTCTCCGTTTTTAAAATCTTTTAAAATGTTAAAATTTTTCTTTCTGCAGGCAACCAGCAGTGGTATCGCATTAGCAACTTCCGGATGCTTCTTTAATAAATTTCTGAATTCTTCCTCTATATTTTCTTTTCCGATAAGGTAATTAAGAATATTTAGGCTGATTTCTAAATCTTTGATGTGGCTAAAAACATTGTTCCAATTAACAAAATAATCCCATTTCGTAATAGATTCTTTGAGAGTGTTAATTAAATAGCTAAATACCTCTTCGGAGCTATTGCAATTAATTGAATCTCTAAAAAATGGAGAAAATTTCATCTATACTCCAAACTATTTCCAAAAAGATTTTGCTGAAATTCCCCTTTTTTAATTGTTTTAAACAACTTCTCTAATCGCTTTACAGATAGATTGAGATAATCCGTTTCCAATTCTGTCCCCACAAATTTTCTTCGGTGTTTTATGGCTGCAATCCCAGTGGTTGAACTTCCTGAAAAAGGATCATAAATTAGATCTCCCTCTTTTGTTGAAGCAAGAATGATTCTTTCAAGAAGGCTAACGGGCTTTTGCGTGGGATGCTTGCCAAATTCTTTTTCGTCTGAATTAGGAGCTGGTATCGTCCAGACAGTCTTCATCTGCTTTCCATAGTTCATTTTTTTCATCTCTTTATAATTGAATGTGTGCTTTGATTTTTCATCTTTTGCCGCCCATATTATTGTTTCTGTGGAATGAGTAAAATATCGACAGCATAAATTTGGTGGAGGGTTTGGCTTTTCCCAAGCGATGTCATTTAAAATTTTCATTCCAATTTGCTGCATTGCAAATCCGACAGAAAATATGACATGATGAGTTCCCGAAACCCATATAGTTCCGTTAGGTTTTAAAACTTTTTGACAGCGCGAAAGCCAAGCCAAATTAAATTCGTGGTTTATTTCCGCTCCCTTTGATTTATCCCATTCTCCTTTGTCAACTTTAACCATTTTCCCCGCATGGCAGGTTATTCCTCCATTAGAGAGAAAATAGGGAGGATCGGCAAAAATCATATCAAATTTCCCTTCAGGAAAATATTTTGAAATTAAATCCATAAATTCAATACAATCAGCTTGATAAAGCCAAGCCCCAAAGACACCATCTTTAAAAAAAAGTCTATTCGGAGAAAAATCTGTCGGTTCAAGAACCATATTGTCTAATGGGTCAAATTCTTTTTCTTTCTTATATTTCATTAACAACTCCCCAAAAACCCATTTTACTCAAATGTTGACCTTTTGGCAATTATTTTCTGCGGCAACAACGTTATCTTATTGTAATGTTGATAAAGCTTAAAAACCTAAAAATACTTTTAAGATGAAAGAAAAGGGGGGATTTTGGCAATCCCCCTTTTTTATGCGCTTTTCTTAAATTGGCTATAAAGACGCTCAATTTGTCTTTCCGCAAATTTTAACTGCTTTATATTTACCCAGATTTGTCAGTTAAGACACTTTAACAAACGATTAGAGATTGATTAGAGAAAATGGAAGATAAGTGCACATAGGCGCTGGGGGGTGAGATGCAAGGAAGACGAGGGTGGGCAAACCGGAGGTGAACTTATGTTCATTGAGGATTTGACCCCCGAAGTCTGA
>JAAZNT010000138.1 GCA_012798145.1 Thermoanaerobaculaceae bacterium
TCTTAATGGGAATCAGAATTTCTGTAAAAAGTATGAAGGGGCAAACACAAGCGCTGATATAAGTTTAGACAATCCTTCATCAGTTGAAGGGAATTGTTACTATTACCTTGTCACCGCATACAACGGAGCGGGAGAAGGTTCTGCAGGAAATGGTAGAATTCTAAATTCTTCAGGAAGTTGTAACTGAAAAAAACATTTAATTGTTGTGAGAAAACAATTTGGCTTAAACCCATTTTTAGGCGAAACTTAATTTATTATTTTTCGTATGAATAAAACTAATTTATTTTTGTTTTTTTTAAAGGATAATATTTTTATGTAAGGAGTGAATAATGAGAAAAATTAGTCTTGGGTTCATTTTAGCATTTTGGTCGTCAATTATGATTTTTTCTTTTGGCGAAAAGCAGGGAAGCGGGTATCTTGATTCGCTCGCAATACAAAAGCCCCAGTTAAGAGTTACTGAAGAAAATATAGATTCCGAATTTTTGAATAGAGAGTTCCTTGTCGCTGCCGGAATAGATAAATTTCTTTCTCAAAATGGAAACAGCTGGCGAATTATGGTTGACAAAAGAAGAGGGGTTTTCTCGCTAATTGATGGAGGCGCCATTTCATTAATCCCCGGTGTAAAATCGTCAATTGATTGGGAGAGTTTCGGCTCAAGATGCAAAGGAAACCAATGTTTAGATGTTAAAAAAGTTGAAAGGACAGCAAGAGAATTTATGCTTGCTTATCCAGAATTATTTGCTGTAAAGCAGGAGGAACTAATATTAGATCCGGATGGTTCGGGTCCTTTTGGAGATTCTATTTACTTTTTGAGATTTCAGTGGGCTCCTTTTGGAATACCAGTTGAAGGCGGTTCAATGTATTTTAGATTTAATTCAGGGAACCTTATTCAAATATCAACCACAAATATAGGAGAAATAAACCTTTTCGCAAATCCTTCAATAAGCAGTGAAACAGCATTTGAAATTTTTTCTTCCTACATCGGCGGTTTTGAAAAAAATGATGAATTGTTAGAAAAAGGTTCTTTAATTATAGTTCCTGTTGTTGCCAAAGGAGCCGATATAGAAGGATACAGCGGTGATATCGGCAAAGGAATTTCTTATTCACTTTGTTATAAGTTTGTTTTCAGAAGAGTTGGAGAGACAGGTACTTATGAGGCGCTTATAGACGCGCACAATGGTGAAATTTTAAGATTTATTGATATAAATAGATATGGAAGGGTTCACGGAGTTGTATATCCCGGCGACAACCACAACAACCAGCAAGACAGGCCATTTCCTTACGCTTATACAGGGCTTCCCGCGCCAAATGATTATTCAGACATTGGTGGAAGATTTTCAGGGGACAGCGCCACAATCAATTTGGGTCTTGGAAAATACACTAAAATAGTTGACAGTTGTGGTCCTACAACTTTGACAACGACAAATGGCGATGCAGATTACGGAGAAAGCATTGGTATGGACTGTGGTGTTCCTAATTCAAATCCGGCAGGCGCTGGAAACACTTGGTCAACCAAAGTTCAATACTACCATCTTACAAATATTAATATAAAAGCCAGAACTTATTTTCCTTCAAACAATTGGCTGAACAATCAGCCAATAACTGTAAATGTCAACCAAAATCCGGTCTGTAATGCAAGCTCTGGGGGGAGTTACTTGAATTTTTATAAAGCTTCCTCTGGGTGCTGGAATCTTGGAGAAATCCCCGGTGTTTCTTTGCACGAATGGGGGCACAGCATGGACGACTATGATGGTTCTGGTGGCGGTAGTCCACCTTTGGAAACAAGGGCCGATTGGACAGCGATTCTTCAACTTCACGATTCCTGCACTGGAAGAGGAGCATTTTTGAGCGGAAATTGTTCTGGGTATGGGGATTCCTGCACCGATTGCAGTGGGATAAGGGAAGCAGATTATATGAAACACACCAAAAAAACCCCTTGGACTCCGGCAAACAATGGAAGTGTTTATAGTTGTTCATCAGGAAGTTACAATGGCCCTTGTGGTTGGGAAGACCATTGTGAATCTGGAATTTCAACACAGGCGCTTTGGGACTTGGTAATGAGGGATTTGCCAAATTACTGCTCTATGGACACAACAACAGCTTGGCAGCTTGTTGACAGGCTTTTCTGGATCTCAATGTCCCAACTTGGAAATATGTATAATTGTAATGGTTCCAATAAAACTTCTGACGGGTGCGGTGGAAACACATTATACACACTCTTTAGGGCAATTGATGACGATGGAGATGGAACTTCAAATGGAACACCCCACGCTCAAGCAATTTTTCAAGCGATGAAGAGACATAATATTGCATGCGGTAACGCAGGCGACCAAACAAATCAAAACCAAACCTCTTGTCCCGGTTTATCTGCACCTGTTTTAAACGCTAATGCAGGCAGTGATGCAGTATCGCTCTACTGGAATTCAATCTCATCTGCGACAAAATATTTAATATTCAGAAATGAATTGAACTGCGATGCTGGATTTACAAAAATTGGGGAGGTTTCCTCCCCAGCGACGAACTTCATAGATTCTACGCCAGTAAATGGTATGACTTATTATTACAGAGTTCAAGCAGTAGCAAACACAGAATCGTGCGTTAGTTCAATGAGCAACTGTGTTTCAATAACTCCTCAGCCTTGTTCTGGAGTTGTAATACTTGACAAAAATATGGTTGGCTGTACAACTGAAACAATAAATGTAACCATTCTTGATTCAACAGTTTCACCACCTGTAACCATTTCAGTTTTTTCAACGAGTCATCCTTCACCAGTAAATGTTGCGATGTCAAACAATCCTTCCGGTTCCGCAACTTATGTTGGGTCGTTTCAAACAACTATGGATGCACCTGGTCTAGGACAACTTCAGGTACAGGCGGGGGATCTTGTTACAGTATTATACACTGACCCTGATTATTGCGGGATTCCAAATCAAGATATAGATGCTATTTTTCCTGTGGATTGCACTCCGCCAGTTATAACAAATGTTCATATTGTCTCAAAAACCGATTCAACAGCAACCATTTCGTGGGACACTGATGAGCCGGCAAACTCTGTAGTTTATTATGGGACTTCGATTCCGCCTTCCAATATGGCTCAAAATCTAACTACTTTCTCAACTTTACATAATTTTACGATAGAAGGTTTACAGCCGTGCACAGTTTATTACTATTATGTTGCGTCTTATGACGGTGCTAACAATTACGGCACAAACAACAACAGTGGAAATTATTTCTCTTTCAGAACAGACACAAGAATTTATAACTATGGCCCTTACGATGTTGAAAGCGGCAACAGCATTTGGACCGCATCAAGATCAGCTGGCTCTATATGGCATAGAGATACCTGTAATTCACATTCAGGCAGTTACTCTTGGAAGGCTGGCTCAACAAGTTGTCCAGGGAATTATGGCAATGGCATTATTACAGACCTAACATCATCAACAATAAATCTCGGGTCTTCGGGTCACAATTATCATTTGAGGTTTTGGGAATGGTATTCAACGGAAAGTGGATATGATTTTTGTACCGTTCAGATTTCAACTACAGGGGGCAACAGTTATGTTGATTTAAGCCCTCAGAGATCCGGCTCTTCAGATGGATGGGTTTTGAGGGATTATGATTTGTCAAGTTATTCCGGTGATATTAAACTTAGATTCAGATTCACTTCGGATACAGCACAAACTTCTGTTGGTTGGTATGTAGATGACATAGAAATAAGCAAAAATTTGCCCTGTGCCCCTGTTTTGTCTTTAACAGATAAAAACTTTGTCGATGACTGTGTCGGAACAGGTTCCGGCGATGGAGATGGCAATATTGATCCGGGAGAAGAAATCAGCATTGCTGTGCAAATTAAAAATGCGGGTTATTTAATTGCTACTGGAGTTTATGCTTTGCTTTCTACATCTCAAGAAGGGGTGACAATCATTAATAATTATTCTCAATTGCCTGACATTGAAGCTGGGGGAACAGCGACAAATATAAGCAATCAATTTAAATTAAAGATAGATTCTTCAATTAGTTGTGGGAATAAAATACCATTACAAGTAAATATTTATTCGGATGAAGGACAGACAAACGAAACAATAAATTTAATTGCTGGCCATCCTTTTTATTCTTTCTTCCCTCTATGGAGTGAGAGTTTTGATGGCGGTTCTCTTCCTTACGGTTGGAGTCAGACTAATGTTGCTGGTGTCACTGGAAAGTGGGCGATATCCAGCGGTACAGTTCATCCAGTTGGAGGCGGAACTCACAGTGGATCTGGTCTTGCATATTTTAATTCATATACTGCGACGGCTGGAAACCAGACAAGACTTTATCAAACTTCAGGTTTTGCAATTCCTGCTGAAACCTCCGTTGCCCAAATCTCTTTTTGGATGTATCATGACTCTGCGAATCCTACAAAATACGATAAAGTAGAAGTTCAAATATCCACTGATGGAACAAATTGGGTAACCCCAAATGGAAACTATTTCAATAGATACAGCGCTACTACTGGATGGCAGAAACACACTGTTGACATTAGTTCTTACATTGGCCAGAGTGTTAGAGTAGGTTTTTTGGGGACAGCAGCAAAAGGCAATGACTGTCATATTGATGATGTATCTTTGGAGTACTATGACACATCAAACTGCGTCTATAACATTTGCACACCAAGTTGTCAAACGCCTTCTTTGCCAGCAATAACAAACATATCCGATAACGACTCTTGCTCTCAAAGCGGGATAACAATTTCATTTACTTCTGGAACTCCCTCAACAAGACACGACCTTTTCAAAGAAGGGGTTCTTGCTTTAAGCAATGTTGTTTCACCAATTAACTATAACCCCCAAGACACTGCCTCTCATTCTTATGTTATTAGAGCAGTTAACGGTAGCGATGATTGCTTTGCAGATTCAACTCCTCAAAATTTCGCAGATGCGGTATGCTCACTTCCCCCAGAAATTGCGAGAGGTTCTTCTCAAAGCGATGCGATAACATTTGCGGATGTGAACACGATACAATGGCCTGCTGGGAGTCCGCCTATAACGGGATACAGGTTATACAGGGGTGTTCAGTCAAATCTTGCAGATCTTATTAACGGAAATGAAGATTTCTGTAAAAAGTATGAAGGGGCAAACACAAGCGCTGATATAAGTTTAGACAATCCTTCATCAGTTGAAGGGAATTGTTACTATTACCTTGTCACCGCATACAACGGAGCGGGAGAAGGCTCTGCAGGTAATGGAAGAATTCTAAATTCTTCAGGAAGTTGTCAATAAATATTTAAAAAGATGAGATTCACAAAGGGGCTGGAAAA
>JAAZNT010000139.1 GCA_012798145.1 Thermoanaerobaculaceae bacterium
AAATCCCCCGCCCTTGATTCACTGCTTCTTTTCAATTACAAGAACTTTTGGGTTTTTAGATGGCATTTCCTCAGGCTGACAAGGGTATCCAAAAATCGCATCAAAGTTATAGTTGACCTCAAGCATATTATTATTTTTAAAAAATATTAGATTTTCTCTCATTTTTTATCTCTTTTCTTTGATTTTAACCATTTAATCCTTCTTTAAAAGGTAAAAATCTCCTATTTTAACCTTTTAATTGTGCATTTAAACGTTTTAATCACTCATTTTAACGTTTAAATCGTCCATTTAAACGTTTAAATCTTCCATTTTAACCTTTAAATCGCTCATTTTAAGGTTTAAATCGTCTATTTTCGATAAAAAATCCATTGTTTTCAATCTTTAAAAGAAAGAAAACTACGCTTTGTTGAAAGAGAACAATTTTATTTCACTTAAAAATCATCAACGCAGGACTTCTTTTTTCTCCTTTATCGGTAATGTCAGAATGAAGTTATGGTAAAATTAAAATTTGGAGAAGAGAAATGAAAAAAGTTGGGATTTTGATTTCGGGTAGAGGCTCAAATATGGTGGCTCTTTTGAAGGCAATGAAAAAATATAATTTTTCTGCCACCAATACGGCTGCGGATGAAGCGTTTCCCTGCGAGCCAAGAATTGTGATTTCAAATGTCTTAGACGCACCGGGATTGGAAAAAGCAAGGGAATATGGCGTAAAAACGGTTGTAATAAATCATAAAGAATCAAAAACAAGGGAAGAACACGATAAAAAAATGATAGACGCTTTGAACGAGGAAGAAGTTGATATTGTCTGCCTTGCGGGCTATATGCGTCTTCTTTCTTCAATGTTTGTCCAAAGTTTCAAAAACAGGATTTTAAATATTCACCCTACTCTTCTTCCCTCTTTTCCGGGTCTAAATGTTCAGAAAAAAGCGATTGATTGCGGGGTGAGGTTTTCGGGCTGCACAGTTCATATCGTTGATGAACTGTGCGACCACGGACCGATTCTTCTTCAGGCTGTTGTTCCAATTTTTCCAAACGACACTGAAGAGACTCTGTCAAAGAGAATTTTGCGTTATGAACATAAAACATATCCACTTGCTCTTAAACTTTTCGCTGAAGACAAATTTAAAATAGATGGAAACAGGGCTTTGCTTAATGTTTCCAGAGAAGAATACGAAGCAATAATAAAAACTTTAATGTGGGACGGTGATTGAAAATGGCTTTTGATCTTGAGAGAGATTTTTCCATTCTTTCAAAAGGGGCGATCAATCTTGTTGATGAAGAACTTTTAAAGAAAAAACTTAAAAGAAGTTATGAAAAAAACGCACCATTGATAGTAAAAGCGGGCTTTGACCCTTCGGCGCCAGACCTTCACCTTGGGCATACAGTTGTTTTAAGAAAGATGAAAGCGTTTCAAGATCTGGGTCATACCGTTGTTTTTGTTATTGGCGATTTCACTGGTTTGATCGGGGATCCTACAGGAAAAAACGCAACAAGACCGCAACTTACAAGGAAAGAAGTTGAAAAAAATGCCGAAACTTACAAGAAGCAGGTTTTCAAAATACTCGATCCCGAAAAAACGGTTGTGAGGTTTAATTCTGAATGGCTTTCAAAACTTGGCGCAGAAGGATTTATAAGACTCGCAGGCAAATACACTGTGGCAAGAATGCTTGAAAGAGACGACTTCAAAAAGAGATTTAAAGAAGAAAGGCCTATCCATATACACGAATTTTTATACCCTCTTGCGCAGGCTTATGACTCTGTCGCCCTGAAAGCGGATGTTGAACTTGGCGGGTCAGACCAGTTGTTCAATCTTTTGGTAGGAAGGGAAATCCAAAGAGAATTTGGTCAGGAAGAGCAGGTTGTCCTGACTATGCCACTTCTTGAGGGAACAGACGGCGTTGAAAAAATGTCAAAATCTTTGGGAAACTACATCGGAATAAACGAAAATCCCAACGACATTTTTGGAAAAATTATGAGTGTTTCAGACGATCTTATGTGGAAATATTATTTGCTCTGCACAGATTACACATCTGAAGAAATAAGCGAAATGAAAGAA
Source organism: Thermoanaerobaculaceae bacterium (assembly GCA_012798145.1). Classification (GTDB taxonomy): domain Bacteria; phylum Acidobacteriota; class UBA4820; order UBA4820; family UBA4820; genus UBA4820. The sequence continues at coordinate 2,057 of JAAZNT010000139.1, forward strand.
AAGGTTAAAAACAATCTTCTTCATCCGATGGAAGCAAAGAAAAATCTTGGACAGACAATAGTCAAATATTATTATGGAGAAGAGGCGGCAAAAGAAGCCCGCAAACACTTTGAAACGGTTTTTTCAAAAAAGGAAATTCCTCAGGATATTGAAGAAATAAGAGTAAAAAAAGGAGAACCGCTTCCCTTTCCAAAATTCCTTCTTGATAAAAAGCTGGTGAAATCTACAAGCGAAGGAAGACGATTGATTGAGCAGGGGGGAGTGACGCTTGACGGGAACAAAATAAGCGACATCCATTCTTTATTCCCGCTAAATGAAAAGGGAGAAAGAATATTAAAAGTTGGAAAACTTAAGTTGAAGAAAATTGTGGTGGAGGATTAGATGGAAATATTGCTTTTGTTCGGAACTATTGGAATGCCGGAACTTTTAATAATACTTCTTATTCTCCTGCTTCTTTTCGGAGCGGCTAAACTTCCCCAATTGGGCGGGGCTTTGGGGAAAACAATAAAAAATTTTAAAAAGGAGATGAAGGAAGAATCAAGCGAGAAGCCCTCTCTTAAATGTCCCAAATGCCAAACCGATATTGAAGAAGATGTCAATTTCTGTCCAAAATGCGGCGAAAAACTGAAGTAAAGAAAAAGCAATCTCTTCCAAAATGGATTTACCTTTCAGCGGGCTATTTTTTCCTTGTTATCCTTATGGTCTTTCATTTTGTAAACTATTTTTTAAGACTTTTTGAAGTTTACACAATCCTTCCAAACTATTATACAAAACTGTGGCAGGAGACGCTTGTTCTGCTGGGCGCTCCTTTGATTTTGATTGTTTCTTTTATTATAAGTTTTAAGTACAGAAGATTTTGTGGCGCGCTTCTAATTTTCGGTTCGGCATTGATTTCGGCGGGAATTGCTTTTGAAAGCGGGTATTTTCTGAAGATTTATCTTCTTAAAATGGCTGTTGTGGGGCTTCCTCAAATATTGGCGGGAATATTTTTTCTAAAATCGGGCAAGTAAGGTTTAAAGGGGTGAAAAATGGGCAATCGCTCTTTTGCTTTCTTTTTGATGATCTTTTTGTTGTGCTGCGGGATATCAGGTCCCAAGTGGGATACAAAATCAGGGGTAATTATCCAGAAAATTAGCGATATAGGGCTTTTTGAAGAGATTACTTCACTTGAAAAATCATATCCTCATAAAACAATGCAAAGTGAAGGGATTGCGGGAGCAGCAGGAGGGATGCATCTTAAAGCGTTCAAGAGCGGGATTTATTTTGTGAGACTTCCTCTGCCACAATTGATAGATTTTCAATGCCCTCTTTATTATTCTTTGCGGGCAAATCCCGAATCCACTCTTGAAGAAAAAAAGATTCAGCAGGACATTTCTAAAAACGCTTTTTTAATTCTAAAGTTCAAAGCGGAAAAGAATCAGGAAATTCGTCTTGAATGGTCCTCTGCTGTTCTATTAAGAGACAAGCCTTTTGTCAACAATGAATCAAAAGCTGATGCTTTTATTTCGTCGACACCCTGTGTTCAAAGCGATTCAACTATGATAAAACAACTTTCAGAAAAACTTTTCCCAGACAATAAAAGCATTAAAAAATACGCTGAAAACATCAGAACCTTCATAATGGAAATGAAGCAGAAAAAACAGCCAAAAAGTCTTGACGCAGTTGAAATTCTTGAAAGCAGATGCAATTTTATCTGCACCTCAAACGCAAATTTGGCTGCAGCGCTCTTCAGGGCAAGAAATATTCCAGCAAGAAGCGTTGCCTGTCTTCCAATAATCTCTTCCCGTTTTGAGATGCACAGAATTGTTGAATATTTTGACGATGGAAAGTGGTTTTCTTTTGATCCGAGCGGCGTTTTTGGGGATATCCCACTAAAGCCACAACAAAATGTGATAATGTCTAAAACATCACTTGAGGATGAGAAAGAATCAATGAAACTGCGTCCCGGTTCAATGCCCGGAGCCCCTTTCGGTCAGGAGGCAGAATTTGCAAATCTCGGGCTAAATCTTTTTGGGGAGGATTTTTTCTGGTCAATAGCGCTTCCTCTTGCGGAGTTTGAAATATCTGACGAAGATGCGGAAAAATGCGCAAATTTATGGAAACAATTTTTACAAAGCGGAAATGTTGACGAAAGACAGAATAAAGCCGCGCTTTCCAGAACTCAAGAAGATTTTCAAAATTCGCTAAAGTAGATACTAAAACTTTTTTCCGTCTATAAACAATCCTGTAATAAGTCCCTCTCCTTTTTTATTTAGAGAGACTTCAACAAGAATTTCTTTTGAGCGCGGAGCTGCTTCAATAAATCTTCCGCTTCCCTCTTCAACAAAATAACTTTCTATTCCGTATTCAACATTTACCGTTTGATATTTCGTTTCTATTATTTCCTCAATGACCCCCGAAACGCTCTTTGTATCTTCCCCATAACATTTTTGCGGATATTCGTTGTTTTCTTTATAATGGCTTAAAACATTTCCCTGTTTGTCCAAGCAAAATGTTACTTTCTCTCCATTTTTCATTCCATAAAACCATTGTGGGTGAAAGATTTTAACTTCTCCGTTTTCGTCTTTGATTTTGACTTCCCATTTGGAATTTGTCATTGAATCGTATTTTGCTCTTCCCCTCAAAAAAATTGGCTCATCGGGTTTGATTGATGAAACCGAATATGCCTCGTAATAATCTTTCTCATTCTTTTTTAGCGAAACGAAAATTTTATCATTTCTTTTGAATTTTTCATTGCAATTTAAAGAGTCAAGGTCAAGAGTTGATATTTCATAATTTAACCTTGCGTAATCACCCCTGAAAATATCCCTCGGATCAACAGGAACGCATTTTAATTTGATTTTGGTTCCTGTTGAAATCCAAACTTCTCTCATCCCTATCATCCCAAAAAGAAGAAGGCATTGAAGAAGAACAAGAAGAATGAATTTAATTTTCATACCTTCTCCTCCTCAATATTGAAAGATTTGAGGACTTTTCTCCTTTTCTTTTCAAGGAATACTCCTCCGAATATTAGCATCAAGCCCCCCACAATAAAAAATATTGAGCGGGGAAGAAGTTTAAAAAAGAAATCAAAATATCTTGCAAAAATATCAAGGACAAAGAAAAAAAGCCCCACATTTATGTATATTTTATTTTTCTTTTTAAATCCTAAAATTATTGTTCCTACAATTATCAGCGCGTAAATTACATTAACTAAAACAATGAAAAAATCTCCGCGCGTTCTTTCGCTCTCTGAAGGAATGGTCAATAAATACCAAATTCCGAAAACAAAAAGAAAAAGCAAAACCACATTTTCAACAAGAATGAATTTGTCTTTTTTGACAAAGAAAAGATTTAGCAAAAACAGAGCCATGAAAACAAGGGAAAAACCGAATATAAATGTTGCAAAATCACCACCTGTTTTGACTCTCTCCTTTGCAATCTCAAAAGTAAAAATATATCCCGCACCTAATATGAGTATTGCCCCAAGAATAGTGTATATTTTTGACAATTCCTTTGTATATTCAAATTGGAACTGCATAAGACCCAAAGCGAAATAGCACACTCCCATAAAAAGAAACATAGTAAAATAAATCATTCCAGAATCGTATGAAGAAATATGGAAAGTAAGTTCCATCGGAAGCCAAACAATTAAGTCGGCAAGGGCGAGAAATAGAATTGTCTTTAATCTCAAAAGATAAGCAAGCGGAAGAATTCCTAAAGCCCACATCAGCGGGCCATTGGGGTAGTGGACCGTGATATTGTAAATCTGCGCAATCAAAAAAATCCCTGCCCCGAAAATCAATGTCCCAAGAAAAATAAGCGCTCCTCCAACTTTGGGAAAATTTTTCTTTTCATATCGGAGGTGGTAACCAAGAGCGTAAGATGAAAACAGCGATAGAAAAATTATTGAAAGCTTGCCGAATCTTGGGATAATACCCCAGTTTGAAGCAATAAAGAGAATCACTCCAATCCCGACAAGAACACTTCCCATTATAGAAATTACGGTTATCAATTTTGATGAGCCGGCTTTCTCCTCTGCTTCTTCTATAACTTTGTATCTTGAGAGAATTTTCTCTTCCTGCTCAGAAGAAACAATTCCTTCCGAAACCCAAAGTTTTATCTCCTTTTTTAGTTGCCTAAGAAAATCACCACTATCTGCCACGACAATATTTTAGCACGAAAAATATTTTTATGACTTTTTATTAAAAAAGGCGCGGTTTTGACCGCGCCTTTTGAAAAGATAGATTTTTTAGAATTAAACCTTTGGGAGATTTTTTAAACTTTCTGCTATTTCTTTTTCGGGGCAAATAGAATCAGAAAGACCTCCCTCAAGAAAAGATTTGTAAGCAGACATATCAAAAAGCCCGTGCCCAGAGAGACAAAAGAGGATAACGCCCTCTTTTCCTTCTTCTTTCATTTGCTTTGCTTTCCTTATCACGAAAGCAATTGCGTGCGCGGATTCCGGCGCAGGAATTATTCCCTCTGTTTGCGCAAAAAGAAGCGCCGCTTTGAAAACTTCGTTTTGATTGACACTTTCTGCTTTAATTATTCCATCATTTTTGAGCGCGCTGATTAAAGGAGAAGCCCCGTGGTAGCGAAGCCCGCCAGCATGCGCAGATGGAGGCATAAATGAACTGCCAAGAGTAAACATTTTCATTATTGGCGTAATTC
>JAAZNT010000140.1 GCA_012798145.1 Thermoanaerobaculaceae bacterium
GCTTGACAAACTATGAAGAATTTCTTCTTGACACAGAAGCAAACAATGCAGATACCGACGGAGACGGAGACAATGACGGCAGTGAACTTCACAATGGAAGAAATCCTTTAGATTCTTCTGATGGAAAGAGAATAACGATCAGCGTTGAAAAAAGCGGAAATGATATCATTCTCCATTTTGAAAATACTCTTGGGGAAAACAGCGTTATTGATGGGCCATACTGGGTATATAGGTCAACAAACGATCCCCACTTTGACGACAATGAAATTCTCCCAACAGACCCATATCCTCTGCCTGATGGCTCTCAAAGCTATATCGATTATGGCGCGGGAAGCGGAAGCGATACTTATTACTACACAGTTGTAAATGCAAGGTTTAATTCTCCAGCGCCAATCATTGACGCAGTAGTTCCCTCTTCGGGTTCAACTTCTGGTGGAACATCAATAAGCGTTTATGGTTCAAATTTTTCGTCTGGAGCGACAGTTAATATAGGAGGACTGAATTGCACAAATGTAGTTGTTGTCAATTCAACAAAAATAACCTGTAAAACACCCGCTAACAGCGCTGGCTCAAAAGATGTTGTTGTAACAAACTTAAATGGGCAATTTGGAACACTCAATAATGGGTTTACATACTATTGAGGCAAAAATGAAGACAAAGAAAAGAGAAAATAACATAGCATTTTTGAAAACCGACAAAACCAAATTAGCCCTTGAAGTGTTTCTTGAAAAAATTGAACAACTAAAGGAAGAGATAATAAAGGGCGGAAACAGCAATGATTTATCAAAAATTTTCAAAGAAAAATAGATTGAGGTTCATGGTGGTGGGCCAAAAGGGAGAGCTAACGCTCTCCCTTTATTTTTTTTCAATTGTTTTTTATGATTTCATCGAAAAGATTACTATTTTTCAATCTGTTTGCACAATTAATTAATATTTTAAAAAATTTTTGCTTTTCTTTTTCATCTTTTGCAAGTTCAAGAAACTCTTTTCCAATTCTTTTCAAAAAGTTAATATCCGTTGAATCGGCATAGTTTTTTATTATTTTCAAAAGACCCTTTTTCGCTCTTTCTTTTTGACCAATTTCCCTGAAAATATCAGATATATTATAAGTGTTGAATATTATGCCCTGTATATTATTTAACATTTTTGCTATTGATAATGTTTTTTTAAAGTATTTCAAAGCAATAAGAATTTCTTTTGAATTATAATAAATTAAACCTAATTGATTGTAAAACGATAAAATAGAGTAAGAAACCTTAGTGTTTTCAGCAAGAGATATCAAACTTTTCAAAATTTCTAAGGCTTGTTCCTCCCTTTGGCTTTCAATCAAGCAAAGAGCAATGGTCGTACCCGCCCCTAAAATATTTATTCTTGAGCCCAATTTTTTTGCAATTTCAAGCGCCTTTTCTCCATATTCAAGTGCCTTTTCCGGTTCCTTAACCGCAAGATGGCAGTTTGCAAGTCCATAATATGAGCGAATAGCAACTTCGTAATTTTTTGTTTCTTCAGCATATTCTTCTGCAATTGAATAGTAATTCGCCGCTTTTTTATAATCTCCCTTAGAATATAATGCGCTTCCGATAAGGATATAAAAATCAGGAAGTTCTTCTTCTCTATTATATTCAAGGATTTTTTTTAACCCATCTTCTGTCCATTTTAGCGCATCATCATATTTTCCAAGTCTAATCAACGCTGATATAGCGTATTTAAAAGCCAAGACAATTATTTCACTTCTTCCTTCTTCTTGGGCTTTTTCAATAAGTTTTGTTGATTCATTGAATTCCCTTTCATACTCTCCTTTATTGTCAAGAATTGTTATAAAATAATATTGAGATTTTAAGTTAATATCAAAATCATCTGATTTCCGCAATATTTCAATAATTTTTTCAGCCCTATCGTATTCGCTTGTTGCAATTAGAGATTTGAGATAGTTAAGCAATTCTATTTCTTCAATCTTTTTCCCAATTTTTTCTCCATACTCAATAGAAAGAGAATAAAACTTCTGCGCCTTAAAATATAGTTGCTGAAGATAAGCCCTTCTTGCTGCAATCAAAGAATAATCAAACGCTTTATCGTAAACCTCGCCAACACCAAAGTGAAATGAGAGCGTTTCAGAATACTCTTCTTTTTTCTTTTCTTTTTCAAATAATTCTCCTATCTGCCTGTGAATATTTCTTTTATTTGAGACAAGAATGGAATTGTAAAGCGTATCTCTTAAAAGATTTTTGGAAAATTGAAATCCTCTTTCTGAATTTTTAACAATTCCAAGATAGTTCATTTTTGAGAATTTTTCTCTTATTTCATTTTCTGTTAATTTGGGAACAAAAATATTGGAAAGTTTATCTGTTTCAAAAAATTCGCCAAAGCAGGAGGCAATTTTTAATAGATTTTTTTCAATGGATTGAAGAGAATCTATTCTCATTAAAATAATTTCTTCGAGCGAGCGGGAAAGTGAATATGCTTCCTGAGGGTTAAAAATGACAAAATTGTCTCTACTTAAAGATACAATCTTTTTTTCTTTTAACATTGAAAGAATTTCTTTTAGATAAAAGGGGTTCCCTGATGACCGTTCATAAAGAAATTCAACAAGGTCTAAGGGAACGCTTGAATTTTTTAAAAATTTCTTAGCATAAAGTTCAACTTCATGTTTGGAAAAGCCATTCAGAAAAACAATTTTGCTTTTCTGCGATAATTTTTCATTCTTCCGTGAAACAAAAACAAAATTAATCCTGCTTGATGAAAGTCTTTCAAGAACTTTGGAAAGAAATTCTTTATCTTCATTTGATATTCGGTAAAAATCTTCAACAACAACAACTAATTTTTCTGTTAATTTTTGTGAGGTTTTATCAAGCAACTCAGAATATATTTCCGCCAGAGTTTCAACCCTTTGTTCAGCAGATAAAGATTTAGTTACTCTATTTTCCTTGACTGTTCTCCCAAAAATCAAATTCAATAAGGGTAGAAAGTCAATTTTATCGGGAAAAAAATCTTCGTAAACTCCAATTTTTGAAGCGTCAATTCCGATCTTTTTGAAAACAATTTCAATGATGTTTTGCGCAACATAATATGTTGATGACAAAGAAAATGGAATATTTATAAAACTGAAAGAATACTTGCCAAATCCAATATCTTGGATAACATTTCTTATAAGTTCGCTCTTTCCTATTCCCGCCTCTCCAGAAACTACAATTTCATTTGAGGAGCGCTTTAGCAGACTTTTCAACTTGCTTATTTCATCTTCCCTTCCTACAAAAATTGCCTGCTTGCTTTCAAAAAAGTCAATTTTTTTAGAGATCGTCTTCAGTGGCGTTGAAACTGAAATCTCATAAGATTTTCCCTTTAAAGAGATCTTTTTTTTTGCAGAATATTTAAATTTTTTCTTTGTCTTCTCTCTTACCTCATCAGAAACAAGAATTGTTCCTTTTGCCAATGTCATCAATCTTGCAGAAACATTTACAACATCTCCCATAATAGTGTATTCCTGCCTTATAGGCGAGCCAACAAGACCGCAGTAAGCGATTCCTGATGTAATTCCTATTGATTGTCCCTTAATTTGAGTGATTTCTTTTTCAAGTTTTTTTAGTTCAAGCGAGAATGCTACTGCTCTTTCCTCGTTGTCGGCATAAGTTTCCGGTGCTCCAAAAAAACAAAGAAATTTGCTCCCCTTGTCTCCTGTGTCCATTCTGTTAAAAGAGCCACCAAAACCTTTTAGAAGTTCAATAATTTTCAAAAAATATTTCTGGATAATCTCACACCCCTTTTCACTTTCAAGTTCAAAAGATGGAAAAGAAACAAAACAAGGAATAACAGGCCTATGATCAGAAAGAAGTTTTTCACCCCCTGCTTTTATCTGTCCGTAGACCGAAGGAATTATAAAATTTTTCAATCTCTGAACATCGACTTCGTCCAATTTTTCTTGGTTAATAATTTTGGGCTCTGAATTAAGAGATATTAACTTCAAAAAATTTTCACTCACCTTGCTTGCGTTGCAAAGATTTTCAACCTTTAAAAAAGTGTCCTTGTCAAAAACAATCTCTAAGGGCTTGGCATTATGTTCCGCCTCCGCAGAACAATCAACAGACACCCCAGAAAAGATATATTCCAAGCGATTATCTTCTTCGCCCAATAATAAGAAACTGTTGCTACCAAAGGATATTCCAATTTTTGCTTTAAGCTCAAAATCCCCAAATGGTGTTTTAACAATATATCCCTGCAAAGAATTTAGAGCTACCAATGAAGATTTACAAGCGCGTAAAATGTTGTTAGAAATTGCCTCATCAACACTTTTCTCAAAGAAAATTGTCAGGGCGTCGCCGCCAAACTTTACAACATCTCCTCCATATTCAAAAAAGGATTCCAAAGCAATTTCAAAGTAGGATGATATTTGCTGTGTCAATATCTCAGTTCCTTCCCTCCCAAAGCGAGAAAGGTTTTCAGAAAGAGATGTGAAACCAGAAATGTCCATAAAAAGAAATGTCCCATCAACGGGAACGTATTTTGCAATTATTTCAGACGCATTATGCCTTGAAAGAATTTTCACGATAAATTTAGGAATTTGAGCAGTAATTTTTGCTGATTCACTAATTTTTCTTTCCAAAATAACAAGTCTCCTTTAAAGCAGAATTTTATAATATCAAACTTTGTTGTTTTTGGGAAAAATTGAATACCAAAGCAAAATATTTGTTATAATTCAATCGGAGGTATTTATGGACATTGTAGCAGCTTTAAATAAAATGGAATGTATTGAGAAGTTGGCTTCGGACCTTTATAAACATTATCACTCAATTTTTTTGGATGATGCTGAAGCTTCTTATTTCTTTTACAAAATGAGCATTGAAGAGAAAGGGCACAGAAATCTTGTTCAATATGTCAAAAGACTTGTAAGACAGAATCCAAAACTTTTTTCTAATGTAGATGTAGATTATGAACATTTTGATAAATTAGAAAAGCGCTTAAATGAAGAAATCAAAAGAAAGCCTTATCCCTCTCTTTCAGAAGCAATAGGTGTAACTGAAGAAATAGAAATAGTAATAGGTGAAGCATATATCAGAAATCTTCCATTGGCTAAAAATCCTATTCTAACCGAC
>JAAZNT010000141.1 GCA_012798145.1 Thermoanaerobaculaceae bacterium
CTGAAAAAGGCAGGGATACCTGAGATCCCAGTAAAAATAGGAGACGGGGCGCTCGGCTGGGGGGAAAATAGTCCTTTTGACAAAATTATCGTCTCCGCGGCAGCCCCATCCATTCCAAAACAACTTATCAAACAATTAAAAATAGGAGGAATAATTGTTGCTCCTATTGGCTCCCAATACATCCAAAGATTGACTGTTCTAAAGAAAAGCGCCGAAGGAACACAAACGGAACAAAAAACCCCATGCGTCTTTGTCCCACTTATTTCTGACAAGAAGTGATAATCGAAAAGAAGAATAGAGAAAGTTTAAACACAAAGCAAAAAAATTTATTTCACTAAAATTTTTAATTTGCGATTTTGAAAGATTTTCTGGTGGGCGGTGAGGGGATTGAACCCCCGACATCCTGCGTGTAAGGCAGGCGCTCTAGCCGCTGAGCTAACCGCCCAAGCGAAGTAATTTTACCAAAAAAAAAGAAATAAGAGAAATTTATTATAACTGAAAACAGTAAGAGACAACTTTAAAGTTTAGGTTTTGCGGGTTTGGAATCGCGAAAGTTCTTTCCTTTATAGTAATAAAGCCCATTTTTCCCTTTATTATCTCAAGCCAATATTTTCTGAGCAAAATGCGGGTATAAATGATTTACTGCTGGATCTTACTTTTCGAGGCAACAGGGGTCTGAAAAATCTCAGAAAGATATTGGAAAGATTTCCACAGGGGGAAAGTAAGGGGAAAAGTGTAAAAGATAGGTTAAAAATGAGGGAAAATTCAAGAAAGGATAAAAGAGATTTTGTTTAAGAGAGAATTATTAGCAATAGTAGTGTTTATAGAAATGTGGGAAACTCCGGAGGAGTTTTCCAAGCGAAGCGTCATTTCTACAAACTTAAAATATGCGCTAACATATTGTTTTAGGGGAAATTCAAATGCAAATCACATTTTTTGAAAATTACTTTAAGGGTTTTCGGAAGGTTTTAGATTACTCTTTGATAGAGAGCCATCCGCAGAAAGAGGTAATACTAAAACGGCTTGAAATAATAGAATTTTTCAAAGAGTATGGCAGAGAAGCTACAGCAAAGGCGTATAAAGTTAAGAAATCGTCAGTTTATTTGTGGATCCAAAAGTTGAGGAAAAGCGGAGGGAATCTTGTTGCACTTTCTCCAAAATCCAAAGTGCCAATTAACAAGAGAAAAAGGGTTATATCAAAAGAGATTAAGGATTTTATTGTTGACTACAGAGAGAAACACCACAAAGTTGGACAAGAAACGATTAAGCCAGCACTTGATAAATATTGCAATGAGAAAAATATAAAAACTATAAGCACAGCGACGATAGGAAGGGTAATAAGAGATTTACAAGAGGAAGGTCGGCTAAATGAACAACAAAAGAAGCTTAGGATAGACGCAAGAACCGGAAAGTTACATGAACGACAAAGGAAACCAAAAAAGAAACTGAGAAGAAAAGGTGAAGTAGCAAAAGAATGCGGAGACATAATACAAATTGATTCAATAACTAAATTCACAAAAGGAGTCAAAAGATATGTCATAAGTGCGATAGATGAGAAAACAAGATTTGGTTTTCAATACGGATACACAAACCTTTCAAGCGAATCTGCGAAAGATTTTATGGAAAAGCTTCTTGTAGTAATGCCATTTAAAATCAAACATATTCAGACTGACAACGGATCTGAATTTAAAAAACATTTTGAAAAATTTGTTGAAGAACAAAAAATCCCTCACTTTTTTAATTATCCACGCCATCCCAAAAGCAACGCAATAGTGGAAAGATTTAACAGAACAACCCAAGAACAACACATTAACTTGCATTTGGATGAAATGACCGACATTGAAACATTCAATCAGGGCTTGATGGATTATCTCCTCTGGTACAACACAGAAAAACCACACAAATCCCTAAACAAACTTACCCCTTTAGACTTCCTTATCAACTCCACTTTTCCACACACCAAAAATTCCAATATGTATAGATATTCTACACCCCTTGACAAGGGGATTTTTTTTTGCTATGTTAAGTACCTTAAGAAAAAGGCATCCTTAGGTTGGCAAAAATGGGTACTTGACAAATGTTTTTTTTGGTGTTAAATTATCATCTGGATTGGCAGAAATAAATAAAGCAACAAGGACTTGACATTAAATTTTTTTGAGTTATAATAGTGAGGGTAACGAAAGGAGGAGCGATGAAGAAGCAGTATTCAAAGCCACAGATCGTTCAGAGAGAAAAAATTGAAGTCCTCGCAGGGTCTTGCAGCAAAGTTGTTATAGGTTGCGGAGGCGGACCAGGCGCAGCAAGTTAATTTGTTTTTTTACTGCTTTAGTTTGCTTGCTATTAGGTAGAGGCGATCTGGAAAATACTAAAGCGTAAAGAATTTTTAGAAAAGACGCTCAGAAGGTGTCAATGGATGTTTTAAAGTTCTTGACCATATTTCTTCTGAGTGTCTTTTCTTTTTTTACATTTGGTAAAGATCTTGTTCTGTCTTGGTCCATCTCTGAAAACCAAAAAAAATTATGGTTAAGCGGGAGCGAATCTACAAATCCAGAAGGTCCGATTCTCTCTTTTAAATTAGTTTTGCCCTTGGATTATCCCGATCCCAAAATTGTTGAAAAAGAAATTAATTTTATTAAATTGGATGAATGTCCCAAAGGGCTTTCTCCTTCCAAAGAAATATTTGTTTGGGGGACAAAGGGAATATTTAAAGGCATTCCTTATAGAGAACTTCTTGTTTTTCCTTTAGTGCAGGATGATGAAGGCAA
>JAAZNT010000142.1 GCA_012798145.1 Thermoanaerobaculaceae bacterium
ACAGCGGTTGTTTCCAAAAATGCTCAGATTTTGCAAGGCGCTCAAATTTTTGCAGGAGCAGTAGTCAATAACGGAGCAATAATAGGAGAAAATTCTATTATCAACAGCGGAGCGATTGTAGAGCATGACTGCAAAATAGGAAATAATGTTCATATTGCTCCCGGGGTAACCCTTTCAGGGAATGTTGAAATCGGAGACCTTTCCCACATAGGAACTGGTGCTACCGTAATTCAGGGAATCAAGATAGGCAAAATGGCTATAGTTGGGGCGGGATCGACAGTTATAAAAAATGTCTTAGACAATACTACTGTGGTTGGAGTTCCTGCAAAAGAAATAAGAAAAAGGAATAATCAATGAGAGAAGAAAAGAATTTAAAAAAGATGATAATAACAAATAATAGCACAATAAAAGATGCTCTTATCTCTCTTGAAAAATCGGGGCAAAAGATTTGTTTTATTATTTCAACATCAGATAAGATGGTTGGAACTCTTTCTGATGGTGATATTAGAAAAGGATTGCTTAAAGGTTTTAACCTAAAAACAAAAGTTATCGATTTGATGAATAAGGATTTTGTATGGGTGACAAAAAGTGAGTCAAGAATGAATGTTCTTGACCTTATGAAGTCAAGAAAAATAAATGTGATTCCCATACTTGATAAAGATAAAAAAATTGCCGGCATTCACACTCTTTACGGAATTTTGGGTTCAGATATAAAATCAAATGTTGCCGTGATAATGGCTGGTGGAAAAGGTGAAAGGTTAAGACCTCTTACCGATAGTCTTCCAAAACCGATGATTACAGTTGCAGGGAAGCCAATTCTTGAGAGGATAATACATCATCTTGTTGGTTACGGGATAACGGAAATTGTGATAACGGTTAACTATCTTAAGGAAAAAATTATTGATTATTTTGGAAATGGGAATAAATATGGTTGTACAATAGAATACATTAACGAAGAAAAGCCACTTGGCACTGCCGGCTCTCTTTCTCTATTAAAATTGAAGAACAAAGAACCGTTAATAGTTTTAAATGGAGACATAATAACTCAAGTTGACATTTCTGATATGCTGAAATTTCATAACTTTAATAATTTTCATATTACAGCAGGAGTTTACGATTATATTCACCAGATTCCTTTTGGGGTTGTAAATGTGAATAATCAATTAATTGAAACGATTGAAGAAAAACCTGTTGCCTCTTGGCAGGTTGCATCGGGTATATATGTAATATCTTCAAAAATTATCTCTTTAATTCCAAAAAAGCAATTTTTTACAATGCCCGACTTAATTAATAAAGCGCTAAAACAGAAAAAACGAGTTGGAGCGTATAGAATTGAGGAAGAATGGATGGATATTGGAAGAAAAAGCGAATTAAATCGTGCGAGAGGAACCTTTTTAGAATGAAAAACGATAAATACAAAGGCAAAAAAGTTCTTGTAACGGGAGCGGACGGTTTTATAGGAAGCCATCTTGCTGAAGCGCTTGTTAATTGTGGCGCAGATGTTAGAGCATTCTGTTTTTACAATTCTTTCGGCTCTTGGGGATGGCTGGATAATTCAGAGAAAAAAGGTTGCTTTGAAGTTGTAATGGGAGACATCAGAGACAGAAATTTTGTAGAAAAATCTATGAAAGGCGTTGATATAGTTTTTCATCTTGCCGCCTTAATAGCCATTCCTTATTCATATAGCGCTCCGCAGTCATTTGTTGAAACAAATGTGATGGGAACGCTTAATGTTCTTGAAGGCGCGTTGAAGCAAAATGTTAAAAGGGTTGTTCACACATCAACGAGCGAAGTTTATGGGACGCCTAAAATTATGCCCATTACAGAAGAAAACCCTCTTCAGGGACAATCGCCCTATTCTGCCTCAAAAATAGGCGCAGACAAATTATGCGAAGCATATCATTGTTCATTTGGTCTTCCGGTTGTAGTTTTAAGGCCTTTTAACACCTATGGTCCAAGGCAGTCGATGAGGGCTGTGATTCCCACGATTTTAGGACAACTTTTGAGCGGAAAGAAAAAAATTGAATTGGGAAATCTTAAGCCAAAGCGAGATTTGACTTACATTTCTGACACGGTTGAAGGCTTTTTAAAAGTAGGAATTGCTAAAAATGTTGAAGGAGAAGTTATACAACTTGGCACTGGAAAAACATATTCTGTAAATGATATCGCAAAACTTGCTATGAAAGTTTTAAACTGCAGGGCTGATATTGTTTCAAAAAAAGAAAGATTAAGACCCGACAAAAGCGAAGTAATGATTCTTCAGTCTGATCCATCAAAGGCAAATAAAATTTTGAAATGGGAAAGCAAAGTTAATCTTGAAGAAGGTCTTTTAAGAACAGCGAAATGGCTTGAGCAAAATCTTAATTTATACAAGACCAATATTTACAATTTGTGAGGAAAATATGAAAAAAATTCAAGAACCCGGGATAGCGCGAAAGGGTTTCATTCCTTTATGTGTTCCTTACTTATGCGGTAATGAATGGAAATATATTAAAGAATGCCTTGATACAAATTGGGTATCTTCTGCAGGGTCATTCGTTGATAGATTTGAGCAAGATTTGGCTAAATATGTTGGGGCTAAATACGGGGTTGCCTGTGTTAACGGAACTGCCGCTCTTCATATTTCTTTAATTCTTTTAGGTATAGGGTATAATGATGAAGTTATTACATCAGATATGACCTTTGTTGCGCCGGCTAACGCAATAAGGTATGTTGGGGCTTATCCGGTTTTTATTGACGCAAATTATAAAACATTTCAAATAGATAGCGCAAAGTTGAAAGATTTTTTAAAAAATAAATGCAAAAACACAAAAGAAGGGCTTTTAAACAAAGAAACAAAAAGAATAATAAAAGCAATTCTTCCTGTTCACATTTTGGGACATTGTTGTGATATGGAAGAGATAATGGATATTTCAAGGCAGTATGGATTGCCTGTTGTTGAAGATGCTACAGAAGCGCTCGGAGCAAAATTTAGTGGAAAGTATGCTGGAACATTCGGTAAGTTAGGAGTTTTCAGCTTCAATGGGAACAAAATAATAACAACCGGCGGAGGGGGGATGATTGTAACGGATGACAAAAATCTGGCTCAAAAAGCAAAATATCTAACAACACAAGCGAAGGATGACAGTATTGAATTCATTCATAATGAAATAGGTTATAACTACCGTTTGCCGAATATTCTTGCTGCGATGGGGTGCGCGCAACTTGAAAACCTTGAAAAACACATAAATAAAAAAAGAAAAACGGC
>JAAZNT010000143.1 GCA_012798145.1 Thermoanaerobaculaceae bacterium
AGAAAAACCTCTGACGGCTTTGAATCCGTAAAATGGTTCAGGGAAGGAAGAATCGACCTCGTTGAAAGTTACTGCAAAAAAGATGTTGAACTTACAGGAAAACTTTGCCTTAAAGCAACAACCGACGGTTTTCTTCTCTTCAAATCCCGTTCTGGAGAAATATTAAGAATTAACACAAAGAAATGGAACCAATAAAACAAATCAAAAATCTGCAAAGCGTTTGTGCACTTATCTCTTCCATTTTCCCTGAGCAATCTCTAAACACTTGTTAAAGTTTTCCTAATCACAAATCTGGGTTAAAAACAACCCTCGCCTTTCAGGAGAGGGCGGGGTGAGGTTTCCGCTAAAAAATGCAGTCACTGCGAGCCATCCTTCGAAGCACTCGCCCCCCTGTTATCCTGAACGCTCCTTCGAAGCAAATACCCCTGAAGGATCTCGCCACTTCGAAGCAACAAGATTCTTCACGGGTCAAAAGCGAGGGAGACAATCAGAATGACGCGCAAGCATCCCCTCTCATCACAGGAGAGGGCGGGGTGAGGTTTCCGTTAAAAAAAACGCAGTCACTGCGAGATTATCCTCGAAGCGAATCCAAGCGAAGCAGTCTTCCTCTTAATCCCTCTCTCATCACAGGAGAGGGCAGGGTGAGGTTACCGCTTTCCCCCCTCGCCTCTCAGGAGAGGGGCAGGGGTGAGGTTTCCGCTAAAAAATGCAGTCACTGCGAGATAATCTTTGAAGCAAACTCAGGCGAAGCAGTCTTCCTCTTTCCCCAATACCCCTGTCTTTTAAGAAAACATTGAAATTCTTTTTTCTCTGAAATAAAATTGAGATGTGAGGAGAAAAAGAGGTTAATGAAATCAAAAAATCACTTTGACCCCTTTGGATTAGAACTGCCACCGATAAATTCTACCGACAATAGAATTATATACACCGGTCAAGAGCGGGATGAATTTACAAACTACGATTATATGCACGCAAGGTTTTATTCATCAAGCATCGGAAGGTTCTTAAGACCTGATCCGCTAATGAGAAGTGCAAAATTAGAAGAGCCGCAATCGTGGAATCGCTACAGTTATGTGGAGAATAATCCAATTGCATTTGTTGACCCCACCGGCGAACTTATCAGCCTTGCAAATTTAACTGATCAACAGAAAGAGGCTTTGCTTGAAGGATTAAAGGAATTCACAGGCAATGAATATAAAGTCGACGAAAAAGGAAATCTCCAACTCGTCAGCGTCGGTGAAAACAGCTCTACCACGGCAACGGAATTTATGAACAATGCAATTTCTTCCAACATAACCTACAACGTTTATGCGACGACCGATCAAAGCCATTGGGGAGGCAAAGGCACTACTGATATTTATATAAACTTCCAGACATTTACAGGTGCCAATTATGGAAGGGTTAATCCAGCTACTTTCAATCTTGGCTCTTCTTTTGTGCATGAGACCTGGCATGCTGTTAATCAATTAGGGGATGTAGATAAAAAAACTGGCATCTCATATCAAAATGAAAAATGGCAGGGACCAGCTGTTGAGTTTGAAAACAAGATAAGGGCTGAGAGAGGGCTCCTTCAAAGAAGAGATTATTTCATTTTTAATACGGACATAAGCGGGAAATACGCTAAGGTTCCCTTCTATGACCCAAGAAAACCTATTATGGTATATTTTGTGGAGATTCTCCGTGCAAATGCAGGTTTGTAAACTATTAATTTTGGTCTTATTAATCTTTGGTTGTGCTTGTGCTGCAGGACACCATCCTCGCCCTTATGCTGTATATTCAACCGAAAAGGTAGTAGACAATCTAAAATTGTCATACTGTACATCAGGGGAGTTGGCATTAGTATACATCTTTCAATTCGACTGTAAAGGAAAGATTGTGATGAAAACTCTGAATGGGAAAACATGGGGGCGTGGTAAAGCTTCTGCAGGCGATCTAGCGAAATTAGAAAATATCATCCAAAGTCAACAGTTTGTAATGGTTCGTGATGACCTCGTCCGCAAAGGATGGTCTGTGGTTGGTGATGAGCCTTATATCAAAATTGAATATGCCGGATTTGTTTTCTTTATTGACCTTAAGCATTGCCCACCCGCAGCAAGAGACTTCCTTCTAACCCTTGATTCTACTCTTCTTAATGCTCTTGGAAAAAAATACTCATGTTGTGTTCGGCTAATTCGCTTTTCATCTTAGTTTAGAATGCGATATTATCTGTTGGCTCCCACTCATGCTCCTTTGCTACAGGTTCTGTCTCTCTCGAATGGGCAAAACTCGAAATTTTAAATCAATTGGTCAAGTTTTTCTTTTTCAATTTCAAATTCCTTTTTTATTTGAATTATTTCCCCCTTTTTTGGTAGAATCATTTTTCTTATCCGGTAAGGTTGTGATGCCTTCTTGAAGATATGTCAAATCAACTTTTGACTATGAGCCTTACGGGATTCTTCTTGAACCGCAAAGCGAAGAGGACACGAACCTCAAATACAAATACACAGGTCAGGAAAGAGATTACTCCACCGGGCTTGACTATATGCACTTCAGATTTTACGCCTCATCAATGGGAAGGTTTTTAAAGCCCGACAATTTAATCCCCGACATCACAAACCCCCAAAACTGGAACGCTTACACCTATGTCAAAGGAAATCCGGTAAACTTCAATGATCCGAGTGGACATGAACCGCCGGACAAAGAACAACAAATTTCCCAAAGTGTAGATGGAAGTAATATGATTTATTCGGGAACCACTGCCTGTGACGAAAATCAAGAAAGGCAAAGGAAAATTATTCTAATTCTTGTTGCTACAGATACAAACAAAAAAGGAAACGAGGTTTTATTGGGAGCTGGAAAATTTAGGGAACAAGAACTGAAAGAACAAGACCCAAATGCAACAATAGTTAATAAGCAAGTAAGTAGTTTTGAAGAAGTTAAATCAGTAGTTGAAGAAACCAAAAAACAAGGCAAGATTAGTGAAATTGACATTATTGCTCATTCGGTGGAAGTCTCAGGTGAAAAAATAATGGCTATAAAAAGTGAATATAGAGAAGATGAAAATCACCGACAACATGTTAATTCAAAGGAGGGGTTAAAAGCCGTAAAAATTGCAGAAATAGCCGAAAAGGCTAATTTAAATTCTGGGGATAAAATTCTATTAGTCGGATGCAACACTGGCGTCTGTTTGTCCCAAAGCGATTCTTTGGCTGGAGAAGTTCAAAGGTCGCCAAATTTACCAAAGGGTGTTGAAGTCATTGGAACAAAAGATAGGACTTTGTTTTATCGGAAAGGTCCACAGTATTGGATAATAGGAAACGAATAGATGGAGAAAAAAATGACCAAAAAAATACTGATCGCATTATTTATAAGTTTAATAGTGCTACAAGCTATATTTGCCCAAATCGAGGGAAAAGAGGGGAAAAAAATAATAAATCAAGCTATTTCACATAATGCAGAAAAAAAAGAGACAATTGACAAAAGCATTCAAAATTGGGAAAATAGTTGCAGTGGAAAATGGTTAGAGAAAGTAAATTCTTTTTGCCAATTACCGAATTTGCAATTTGAAAAAATTGGTATTCTACCCGAATATTTTTTGGATATAAATCCGGCGGGAATTTTTTATATCGATAAAGATATACTAAAAAGCATTGATAGGGAAAAAGAATACTTTCGACGAAAAGACATTCTTACCCAAATCAATCTCAAGGATTTTATAAGAAAAGAAGTCCTTCTTCTTACTAATTGCTTTGTTCCTTTAGCATTGATTCAAGTTTATGTTGGAGAAGAGAAGATAGACTGGTGGAATTTTACGATAGCACAGCCCTACATAGAATGTTGTTTGGATAACTATGAACCCATTGAGGCTTATTTTGAATTCGTTGATAAAAGTGGTAAAAAAAGAGAGCTACCGCTTCCAAATTATGCAAAGGAATTGAAAGTGGGAGAAATTCTTTTTGAAAGGGAAAAAAATAGTGGCGCAATAGGAATAATTCATAAAAGGGAATGGGAGATTTATGATAAAGAAAAGAAAATTTTTCAAAAAGAGGAAGTATTCATAAGATGCATATTTTTGCAAGTTCCTGAAGAATGTGAGAAAAACAAAAAGACTTATATCAAAAGCACAGAAAATTATGATGAGTTTATGTATTATGTAGATCTTTATCGAAGAGATATGGAACTGTATCAAAAAGAGATACAAAGCCAAAATAAATGATAAACAGATTCCATTTTAGTTTTGTAAAATATTTCTTAAAATCGGAGGATTTAATCCCCGACAT
>JAAZNT010000144.1 GCA_012798145.1 Thermoanaerobaculaceae bacterium
AGAAATGGTTCACAAATTTGAGGCGGGCGGAGAAATTAAAATAGGCGCCCAACTTATTGTTCAAGAGAGCCAGTGGGCAGTTTTCTTCAGGGATGGAAAAGCGCTTGATGTTTTTGGACCCGGAAGGCATACGCTTACAACTTTGAACATACCTCTTTTGAATCAAATTATAAATCTTCCCTTTGGTGGGACATCTCCTTTCAGGGCTGATGTTTACTATGTCAACCGCAAAGTTTTCACCGATATGAAGTGGGGAACAAAAGAGCCGGTGCTTTTCAGAGATAGTGAATTTCAAATGATAAGATTGAGGGCTTTTGGAAAATACGCCACAAAAGTTGAATCTCCACAACTTTTTATTAACAATTTTGTTGGAAGCCAAGGAATACAGGATTCAGATGGAGTTGAAGCATACACTAAAGATATGATTGTGGCAAGACTTAACGATGTTCTCGGTGAAAACCTTAAAACTGTTCTTGACCTTGCCAAACATTATGATGAAATATCCGAAGCGCTTAAAGCAAGAGTAAAAGACGATTTTGCTAAGTATGGTCTTGAGCTTGTAGATTTCTTTATAAGCGCTATTACGCCTCCTGAGGAAGTTCAGAAAGTGATAGACGAAAGGTCAGGGATGGCTGCGATAGGAAATATGGGAAGTTATGTCCAATTTAAAGCGGCAAAATCAATGGAAGAAGCGGCTAAAAATCCTTCTGGCGGAGGAGCGGCTACTGGAGTTGGTTTTGGAGTTGGAGCCGGGATGGGAATGATGATGCCCGGTATGATCCAAGGCGCAATGAATCAGCAAAATCAACAGTCGGGGGGAGGCGGAACTCCTGCTTCCGTAGTTTGTCCAAAATGCAACGCCCAGAACCCAGAAGGCGCAAAATTCTGCGCTTCCTGCGGTGCTTCGTTGGCGCAAATTGTTT
The DNA here is from genome assembly GCA_012798145.1 of Thermoanaerobaculaceae bacterium. Classification (GTDB taxonomy): domain Bacteria; phylum Acidobacteriota; class UBA4820; order UBA4820; family UBA4820; genus UBA4820. The sequence continues at coordinate 924 of JAAZNT010000144.1, forward strand.
GCCCGTTCTGTCAGGCAAAAAACCCCGCAGGCGCAAAATTCTGCATTTCCTGCGGAAAGAGTATTGCTTCAGTCGTCTGTCCGAAGTGCAAAGCAGACAACCCGGCGGGGACTAAGTTTTGCTCGCAGTGTGGAACGCAGTTAGTTTAAAATAATAACTACTTGATTTTTCTTTTAAATTCCTGCAGCCCTTTAAGTAGTATCTCGGCGGCTCTCTTTGTTCTTTCTACATTAAGAACATAAGCAAGGCGGATTTCATCTCTTCCCAATCCTTTTGTGGCATAGAACCCATCGCCGGGAGCAACCATCGTGGTTTCACCTTCATAACTAAAATCTCTTAAAAGGAATGCGGCAAAAGCGTCGCTGTCCTCAACAGGAAGTTTTGCCATCATATAAAAAGCGCCTTGCGGTTTTTTAACCACTATTTCAGGGTTTGTTTTTAGAGTTTCATATAGAGCGTCTCTCCTTGCTTGGTATTCCTTTCTTATGGGGTCAAAATAGGAAGGATCCATCTTGTATGCCGCCAGTGCGCCCACCTGTTCCAAAGTTGGCGGGCATAATCTTGCTTGAGCGAATTTCAATGCTGCAGACATAACTTCCGGGTTTTTGCTTAT
>JAAZNT010000145.1 GCA_012798145.1 Thermoanaerobaculaceae bacterium
AAAAAAGGGGCGTTTGTCCTTGCCGCAAACCTCCAATGCGAAATAGTTCCAGCGGTTCTTATTGGAACAAGAGCAGTTCAAAAAAGGCACAGTTTTTTTATAAATCCGGGGAAGATCATTGTTAGATTTCTTCCGCCAATTTCAACAAAGGGGCTTTCTTACGAAGACAGAGAATCGTTGATAAAAGCATCTTACAATCAGATGTATTCCGCTCTTCCGGATGATGAAAAGCCTCTCCCAAGAGAAAACGCATAGGAAATGGCAAAATTTATCCAGACCCCGGAAACATTTTTTGTAGAAGAGATTCCGCTGGCAGAATGCTGCGGTTTTGGAAATCATCTTTGGGTTACTTTTTCAAGAAAATCAATGTCAACTTTTTTTATCGCTTCCAAACTTAAAAATATTCTTAAAATTAAAGAAACAGAGATCGGAATAGCTGGAAACAAAGATAAACTTGCTACTGCCATCCAAACAATCTCGCTTCCCTCAAGACTTGAGCCGAAGATATTTAACGCCTTTAAATCAATCGGGGCTGAAATATTGTCAGCAAAACTTCACAATGAGAAATTAAGGATGGGACAGATAGCTGGGAACAAGTTCAAAATCTTAATAGATATTTTCTCAAGAGAGGATTATGAAAATATTTCTGAAAAAATTGATGATGCACAAAAAAAAGGTTTTCCAAATTTCTTTGGACCGCAAAGGGTTTCAGACGAACATTCAATAGAGGAGGGGAAAAAAATATTCTTGAACAAATCAAGCAAAAATGGAAATAGAAAAAACCGCTTTCTCGTTACTGTTTTTCAATCAGCGGTCTTTAATTCATATTTGAAAAATAGAATTAAAAAACAACTTTATCCAAACCCAATAATTGGTGATGTTGTAAAAATTGGAGAAAAATTAGTCGTTCTAAGTGATGGTTTAAAAAATCGAGGAGAGTGGGAAAATGAAGCCATTCTCACCGGTCCGATTATCGGCTCGAAGATGATCCTTCCCTTAGGAGATCCGCTTACATTAGAAAAAGAGGCAGTAGAAAAATATGGGATTCAGTTTGATGAAATTTTTCTCTCAAGAGCAAGGGGCTCACGAAGGGAATGCTGTTCAAAACCTAAAGAGATTGCAATTAAAATCATTTCAGAAAAAAAAGTTGAGCTTTCTTTTACGCTTCAGAAGGGAAGTTACGCAACCACTTTGCTTAAGTTTATTGGCGTTGAAACTGCCATCGATAAAAGAGGTAAAGAAGATTGATCCCAAATTTGTCAATAGAATAAATTTTTCTAACGACTTTCATTAGAGAAATGGATGATGACCAATTAAACAATCGGCAGGCAGTTTGCCTTCGGCAGCCTGAAATATAATCAAAAATCTTCTTACAAAATTTCCTTTTCCCTAAGCAATCTCTAACCGCTTGTTAAAGTTTTTTTAATGAAAAATTTAGGTAAAATAAGTTTTAAGTATTGGATTATTAATTCTTAAAGACCAATTATGCCAAGAAAATATATTTTATGGAGAAATAGATTCCTATTAATATGAAAAGCATTCCTGTCAAAAAGGAACCGATTTTTTCGGTTCTTTGCAAGATTTTTAAAATTTTGAGAGTGTAATTTGCTGAATAAGCAAGAACTACTGCGACTATTACCACTGGAATACCAGTTCCGATTCCGTAAAGAAGAGGGTGAAAAAATGGGGAGGAAGTTGACACTGCAAGAGGGATTAAACTTCCGAAGAAAAGAGCCGCAGAAACGGGGCAGAAAGAGAGGGCAAAAAGAATTCCTAAAAAGAGAGCACCGAAAAAACCCTTTTTCAAAAGATTTTCACTCCCTTTTGCCCCTATGAAAGTTCCGGCGAAAGCTAAATTTATAAACCCTAAAAGATACATTCCCACAAGGATAAGTATAGGTCCCAAAATTTTATTCAGATATTTTTGTAGAAACATTGACACGGAAGGAATTGAAAGAAGCCCGTAAACTACTATAAATGCTATGATTATGTAGGCGATAGACCTTCCCAGAACATAATACAATGATGTCAAAAGGGATTTTTTTGGGTTTTCAAAACTTTTAGAAATAAATCCCGTAGCCGCTATGTTTGTGGCGAGAGGGCAGGGGCTTATAGAGGTTAAAATTCCAAGCCAGAATGCTGTCGTTAAAGAAAGAATAAGTGCGCTCATTTTGCTCCTTGAAGGAAATTTCTTGTCTCATTTTCAATGTATTTATAAAATTCATTTTGGTCGGAGAGAAGATCCCAAACTTTGTCGAGGTTTTTCCATTCTACTTCTTTTCCGTCAACAACTTTGGAAAGGATGACGGATTTAGTGAACAACTGGTAGTCTTTTATAAAATGGGCGTTTTCTTTCTCATCCACATTTACCATTTTCCATTCCATTTTTCCACTGTTTAGTTCATTCGGGAATTTGTCAAGAATACAAGAGTGGGTGTAGTTTTCAATCTTGTAACAACTCGGGCACCTTGTCGTTGTCATAAAATAATAAACAATAATCTTTTCAGCTGGTTTTTCTTCTTTTGGGGCTTCCTCCGTTTTTAATGGGGTTGTTTGCGCTACTTCAATTTCCTTTTTACCTTCGTTAGCTTCCTCTTTTGTGGTTTTTTCTGATTTTGGTGTCTCTTTTTTCTCTTTTGGGTATTCGGATTTTAGGTCTTCTTTTTTTGGCTCTTCAATATCTTTACATTCAGAGTCTGATTTTTCAACTTTAGGAGAAACAACAGAAGCTGGTGGCGGAGGATTTGCGACTTTTTTTTCTGGCTTCAATTCCTTATACACAAGCGTGAAGAGTGTAATTGCAACGAAAATCAGGAGAATCAAATTGACAACTCTTTTAAAATTCATCTCTATCTCCTTGTCTCTTTTAACTTCTTAGAGCTTCAATAATGTAATTTTTTATGATTCCTTCCGAGGGGAGTTTCCCTTGAATGGCAACCTTTCCATTTATGATAAGTCCGGGCGTCATTAATACTCCCGATTTTGCTATTTCGGCAAAGTCTGAAATCTTTGAGATAGTCGCCTCAATTTGCATCTCTTCAACAACTCTTTTCACTCTGTTTTCAAGTTCAACGCAGTTTTTGCATCCGGGTCCTACGACTTTAATGTCAACCATTTTTTCCTCCTATTCTTAATCTTTTGAACATTTGCAATTTATCTGAACATTTTTTTTGGGGCTATTGGGAACATTAACCAAATCTTCGCTTTTGCATTCAGGACAGACCGCCTTTTTCCCTTCCTCTATCAGAATATAAAAGGATCTGTTACATTTTCTGCAAAAGTATTCCTTTATTTTTTGTTTCATTCTTCTTTCCTGTGTTTTAAAGCAAGTTCTCTAAGAAGCTTCTTAAATTCATTTTTTTCGGGAAAAGTTATTGCCTCTGATGGACAAAAAAGAGCGCATTTGTCACACAGCACGACGCAGTTGTTAGGATTTACAACCTCTGCCTTGAACTTATCTTCATTAAAGAGGAAAACGCTATTTGGACAGGTATTTAAACACTCTTGGCAACCGGTGCATTTTTCGCTGTCAATTACTGGATTCCATTTGATTTCTTCTCTCGGAATTCCAAGATAAAGTCTTTTCTCCATTTAGTCAATCCTCTTTTTCAAGAATTGCTTTAATTTTCTGGTAAACAGATTCGGTGTTTTCAGAAGCCATGCTAACTGGAATCCAATGTTCAGGATCCATCGGCACATTTGCTTTTTCAAAGCCGTCTTTCAATAGTTTTTCCTGTCGTTTTTCTGCGCAGGCGGGAGTAATGAAAAGTATTGCGGGATTAAGGATTTGCTTCATCAATCGCTCGCCGTCTTCTTCGCAAAGTCTTGGATGAAGGGCGAGAAATTCAACTTTGTCCCCAAAATCAAGCCTTATTCTTTCGACAAGAGACCAAAAATCAATATTTGCCATACTTGGACATGCTCCGCTGCAACTGCAGAAAAGAACCGCTTTCTTTTTATTCATTTTACACCTCCTTACTTAAAAATATTTTGGAGGAACAATTAGCAAAGGAATATCAATATGATGCACAGCATAGTTTGCCACCTTTCCTAAAAATGTTTCTCCCATAAAACTTCTTCCCTGACTTCCGATGACGAGCATAGTATATTTTCCTGAATTTGCCAGTTCCGTTATCAATTTTGCCGGGTTTCCAAAATCTATTATTTTTTCAACAGATCTTGCCCCTGCAGATTTTAGGTCACCTTCAAGCCTTGAAAGTCTTTCCAGGTCAATCTTGTTGAACTCTTCAAGTTTGTCTTTGAGATATGGCTCTATTCTTTTTTTGTCTTGAATATGGCAGAGAGAAATATCAGCCTTTGAATTTTCAACCAAATATTTCAAATAAAGGAATGCATTTTCAGCGGTATCCGAAAAATCTGTTGGAAAGAGAATATTTTTGAGCATTTCCCCGCACAGCGCTTTGCATCTTTCAGAAGATTCTTCTGCAAGGATATTAAGAGGAATAAGCAAAATTGGTTTTTTTGCGGAAATAATTATTTTATGAACCACGCTTCCAAGAAGGACATCTTTTAAGAGCGATTCGCCATGTGTTCCCGCAACTATAACAGAGAAGTTTCCTTCTGTGGCTATCCTGTTAATTTCTCTTGCAGGATTTCCCAAATCAATTATGATATTGGTTTTATATCCCATCCCCTCAATCATTTCCCTTAATGATTCCATTTTTGGCTTCAGGAGTTTTGTAAAAGTGCCATAAAGCCCTCCGACATCAATTACATCAATTATGTGAACTAAAGACGCTTCTTTGGCACCAAGAGTCTTTAACTGATTGAGACATTTCATAATATTTTGAGAAGCATCAGAAAGATCCGTAGTTACTAAAAGTTTTTCAAACATTTTTACCTCCCTTTAAAATCCATCAAACCAATGTCTTGTCCTGTTGCAAAAACTACAGACCGAAAGCATAACAGGAACCTCAATTAACACTCCAACAACGGTGGCGAGTGCGGCTCCAGAGCTTGGACCATAAAGCGCAATCGCCGTCGCCACTGCAAGTTCAAAGAAGTTGCTTGCACCGATAAGAGCACCCGGAGAAGCTATATTGTGCGGAACTTTGAAAATCCTCATCAGAAAATAGGCAAGCCCAGAATTAAAATATACCTGAATCAAAATGGGAATTGCTATCAAAAAAACATGAAAGTAATTTGTTAGGATATTTTTTGATTGAAAAGCAAATATCAACACAAGTGTTATTAAAAGAGCGATGACTGTTAATGGATGAAAAAAAGCAAGATATTTTTTTTCAAACCAAACGAGCCCTTTTAATTTAATAAGAAGCGTTCTTGAAAGAGAGCCGAGCACCAGCGGAATGACAATAAAAATTATGACAGAATAAATAAGGACTTTAAAGGGAACGGTCAAGTTGCTTGCCCCTGAAACAAGAAAAGTTACAATTGGAGCAAAAAGAAAGAGCATAATCAGGTCGTTGACAGAAACTTGAACAAGCGTATAAGCAGGGTCGCCGTCTGTAAGGTAACTCCAGACAAATACCATCGCAGTGCAAGGCGCAGCCGCAAGAATAATCGTTCCTGCGATGTATTGATTTGCAAGTTCTTCCCCAATTATGGGCAGGTAAAGGTGTTTAAAAAATATGTAGCCCATAAGCGCCATTGAGAAAGGCTTCACAAGCCAGTTGACGAACAAAGTTATAAACAGCCCTTTTGGTTTTTTTCTTATGTCAATGATGCTTGTAAAATCAATCTTAAGCATCATAGGGTAAATCATTAGCCAGATAAGGACGGCGATGGGAACATTTATCTGGCTCCCCTCTCCAAACTCCATTTTTCTTAAAGCATCGGTAAATGAAGGAAGAAATTTTCCAACTGCGACTCCCGCTGCCATACAGATAAAAACCCAAAGAGTCAAATACCTTTCAAAAAATCCGAGTCTCTTCTTCTGAAATTTTTCTTCCATAAGAATACCCTCTTAAACTATCAATCCAAATAAAAAACCGAACAAGGTTGAAAATAGGACAACTAAAGCTATATAAACTAACATTTTTTTCCATCCGAAAATCTGCCTTAAAACCAGCATTGAAGGCAGCGAGACCGCAGGACCTGCGAGAAGCAGCGAAAGAGCAGGCCCCTTTCCCATCCCTGCGCCTATTAGCCCTTGCAGTATGGGAACTTCCGTCAGTGTTGCAAAATACATTAATGCCGCCGTTACTGATGCGAAAAAGTTTGCCCAAATTGAGTTGCCTCCAACAAGGTAAGCGATCCAGGAAGAGGGTATAAGCGCTTCTTTTCCGGGCCTGCCAAGAGCAAACCCTGCAACAAGAACACCTATGAAAAGCAATGGAAGAAGCTGCATACTTAAATCCCAACTTGAATTCATCCATTCCTTCAAATCCTGCTTGTCAAACCAAAGAAACAGGATTATAAGGAGAAGAAGGAGAAAAACTCCGGAAATATGAAATCTATAGCGAAATATAGTTGAATAAAGATTTT
>JAAZNT010000146.1 GCA_012798145.1 Thermoanaerobaculaceae bacterium
AAAAAGAGAAGAAGCGTTTAAAGTTAATTCAATAGGGGCGAAGAATGTCGCTTCTGTCTGCCAAAAATCAGGCGCTTTCCTTGTCCATATTTCGACTGATTATGTTTTCCCGGGAACAAAAGAAGAGGGGTATCTTCCTGATTATAAAACAGGACCAGCCATAAATTATTACGGCGAGACAAAACTTTCAGGCGAAAAGAAAATTATTAATAATCTCCCAAAAGACCAATTCCTCATTTGCAGAACACAATGGCTTTATGGAAAAAACGGCAAAAATTTTGTGAAGACAATTTTCAATCTTTCAAAAGAAAGAGATGAAATTGATGTTGTAAACGACCAATGGGGAGTTCCAACATGGACAAAGGATTTGGTAGAGCAAATTGCCTATCTTCTTGAAAACAATTACAGCGGCTTTGCCCATACTGTTGGAGGCAATGGACCTATCACATGGTTTCAATTTGCCAAAGACATTGTTGAAATGACAGGAAGCAGATGCAAGGTTAATCCTATAACCTCCGAGAATCTTAAAAGAGAGGCAAAAAGGCCTAAATACGGTTTTTTGAGGAATCAATCAATTCCAAAGGAAAGAATTAGAGACTACAAAGAATCTCTAAAAATGTATCTCAAAGAGGAGAATATTTTATGATGAAAATACTTGTAACAGGCGGCGCGGGCTTTATCGGGTGCAACTTTGTCCGCAGGGCATTGAGAGTAAAAAAGGATTGGAAAATAATTGTTGCTGACGCTCTGACATATGCGGGAAATCTTGAGAACCTTGAGGGGCTTAAAGAAAAATACAATGACAGGTATGACTTTATAAAAATCGACATAAGAGACAAAGAAAGCGTTGATGAACTTTTCAAAAAAGAGAAGTTTGACGGAGTTATTCACTTTGCCGCGGAAAGCCATGTTGACAGGTCTATTTTAGGACCCCTTGCCTTTGTTGAAACAAATGTTTTGGGAAGCGTAAACCTTCTTGAAGCATCAAGAAAATATTTCAAAAGTGATAAAAGCAGGTTTCTACACATATCAACTGACGAAGTTTATGGAGCTCTCGGAGATGAAGGCTTCTTTACTGAAGAAACAAAAATAGTCCCTTCCTCTCCATATTCGGCAAGTAAAGCCTCTTCTGACCTTTTTGTTCTCGCTTACCATAAAACCTATGGGCTGAATGTTGTCATTACAAGATGTTGCAACAATTATGGTCCATATCAATTTCCAGAAAAACTTATTCCTTTTATGATAAAAAGGGCATTAGACGGCGAGCCTCTTCCCGTTTACGGCGACGGTAGAAATGTAAGAGACTGGATATTTGTTGATGACCACAACGACGGAACAATTCTTGCTTTTGAAAAAGGAAGAGCAGGAGAAGTTTACAACCTTGGCGCAAGGTGTGAAAAAAGAAACATTGACCTTGTCAAACTTCTCATTGAGAAATTAAAAGCGTGTTTAAAAGACAAAAAAGATTTCAAAGAACCAGAAATCGCTTTTGTTAAAGACAGACCCGGACACGATTTCAGATATGCGATTGATCCTTCAAAAGCTGAAAGCGAACTTGGATTTAAACCAAAAATTTCCTTTGAAGAGGGGATTGACCTGACGGTGAAATGGTATATTGAAAATGAAGGATGGTGGAGAAGAATCATTTCAGGCGAATATCTTGAATATGTTGAAAAGCAGTATGGCGGCAAATAAAATGGGAATCAAAGAAAGAAAAAAAATTCTTTCATTGATAAAAAAAGAGAGATCACTTCTAAAAAAACAACTTTTGATAACAGCCCTGATTTCCAAGATGCTTGAAGAAAGAGGATATAAACCTCCAATAATTGCAGGAGGATGCGCTCTTTCCTATTACACAAGGGAAGTTTACTCAAGTCTTGACATTGATTTAGTTTATAATGATAGTCAGTCACTTTCATCTGTTCTTTTTGAACTTGGATTTAAAAAAGAGGGAAGATATTTTGTAAATGAGGAATATTCAATTGTAATAGAGAATCCCGCTTCTGTTTTAAAGGGAAGCGAAAGCAGAACAGAGTGTGTTGAATTAGAAATGAATTTGAAATGTGTGGTGATAGGAATTGAGGATATTATTATTGACAGGATGAATGCGTGCAAACATTGGGAATCAAAGATTGATTGTGAAATGGCGGAACTTCTTATTGCAAAATATAAAAAAGAAATAGAGTGGAAATATCTTTTAAGAAAAGCGGGAGAACCAGAAAACGACATTAAAGAAGAAATTAAAAGATTAAAATGTAAAATAGATGGCAAAACGAACAAGAAAGTATGAAGAAATAAATCCAATTGAAATTTTGCTTTTGAGAGAAAGTCTTGGCCTCAATAAATTTATCAAAAGAGGAAAAAGGGATCGTTTGAAAAAAGAAATTCTT
>JAAZNT010000147.1 GCA_012798145.1 Thermoanaerobaculaceae bacterium
AGTTTTAGTTTCGACTTTTTGCTTTTGGGGAATCAAAGCAGCCTGTTTAACTTCTTCTTTTTCTTCCTTTTTTTCTTCTTTTTTTTCTTCAACTTTTTTGGGAAGAGGGGGCGGAGGAGGAAGAAGTTCTTCCTCTTTAATTTTTGTCAAAGACTTGGAAACCCTGAAAACTCTTCTACCACCGTCGGTTTTTGCTTGGGTCACCACTTGAAGTTTTTCAGGCTCTTTAGGTTTGGGCGACTCCTCTTTTGGTTTTTCCTTTTCAACAGGCGCTTTTTTGGATTGCGCAACGACATTTCCTTTTTCGTCGACGACGCTTTCGTCAATCGTATTAACAGCTGCTTTTACAGGATAGCCTGCCTTTTGCAGTTCTTCAATCAGTTTTGCGGTCTGTTTCCCCACTTTTTTTGCAAGTTCGTGAATTCTAACCTTGCCCATACTTCAAATTACTCCTCTTCTGCCCAGTTTCTTAAATTTTTAAGAGCATTTTCGTTCATTTGCGGAAGTTTCATTAACTCTTCGTCGCTCATTTCAAGAATTTTTGCTTTTTCCACCAACCCTTTTTGAACCAATTCTTCTATGGCTTTCAACGGAACTCCCGGAATGTCTGGAAGACTTGCCATTTGTCTTTCTTTCTCTTTTTCTTCTGAAGATGTTTCATCTCCCTGAACTGCTCCCTGCCCCATCACTGCAAGCAATTCTTCTTTCTTCGCCGATTCACTCTTGACTGAAAGTTCCCAGCCAACAAGTTCTCCGGCAAGTTTGACATTATGCCCTTTCTTTCCTATGCAAAGAGAAAGCTGTTCGTCTGCTACGATAATTTCCATTTTTTTGTTTTCGTTATCAACAATTTCAACTCTTGTTATGACAGCGGGAGCAAGGGCTGCTCTGACATACTCTGATATTTCTTCTTTGTAGGCAATTATGTCAATTTTCTCGCCTCTAAGTTCTCTTGTAACCGCCTGAACTCTCATCCCCCTCATTCCGATGCATGCTCCAATAGGGTCTATTTCCTTGTCTTTTGCGATGACGGCCATCTTGGTCCTTTCACCGGGGTCTCTGGCAACTCCCTTTATCATGACTGTTCCGTCGTAAATTTCGGGAACCTCCATAAAAAAGAGTTTTGAAACAAATTCAGGCCTGCTTCTGCTTAGAACGACCTGATTCCCACCCTTTGCTTGATCTCTGACTTCAACAATTAACGCTCTTATTCTTTCTCCTTGAGAAAACCTTTCAGTCCTTCTTACCTGTTCTGAAATGGGAAGAATCGCTTCGGTTCTTCCTATGTCAACTATGTAATTCCCCCTCTCTATTCTTTTGACTATGCCGTTAATTATTGTGCCTACTTTTTCTTTGAATTCGTTGAAAATTATCTCTCTTTCGGCTTCTCTAATTTTCTGTGTCAAAACCTGTTTCGCCTGTTGCGCAGCAATTCTTCCCATCTGCGGGGTCGTCTCAAGAGGAAATTCAAGTTCATCGCCGATTTGAATATCGCCCGCTATGCGGTAGGCTTCGCTCCATTTAATGTGAAAAGTGGGGTCGTAATCTTCTTCGGAAATGTCATCTTCCACCACTATCATTATTTTGAAGATTTCAACTTCTCCGCTGTCGGGATTAAAATGACCCACAAGCTGCTCTTTTGTCTTTAATACTTTTCTGGCTGCAGCGACCATCGCCTCTTCAAGAGCAGATACAACAACTTCGCGGCTTAGCCCTTTTTCTCTTCCGACCATTTCAATTGCTTGAAGAACCTCGTTCATAAGATAAACTCCTCTCACTTTCCAAACTTAAAAACGAGTTTTGCCCGTTTTATCTTGTTAAACGGAATTGTTGACTTAACTCCGTTTTCTTTTTCAAATTCAATGCTTTCGCCTTCAACAGAAGATATTTTTCCGGTCAGACATCCTTCCTTGTCTTTTTCAGAAAAAGAATCATAAACAACGAAAGCGTTCTCTCCTTTAAATCTTTCAAAATCTTTTAAGTTTCTCAACTTCCTTTCCACGCCGGGAGAACTTACTTCAAGAGTGTAGGAATGTGGGATAAAATCCTCTGCATCAAGCACAGAAGACAACTCTCTTGACACGGCTTCACAATCGTTTAGAGTAACCGCTTTTTGAACTGAATCCAAAGTGACCCTTATGAGCCATCTTCTTCCCGAAGTGATCACCTCAAGATCAAAGAGTTCAAAATCGTTCCTTTCGCAAATCTGGAGCGCAAGAAGCTTTAATTTTTCTCTCCAATCTGCTCTTTCCATAACCAAACTTCCTTTCAGAAAAAAAAGTGGGCTGATGCCCACTTTTTCTCAATGTAAAATTATAAAACACAAAAACAAAAAAAGCAATAGTTCCTATTTACAGGGAAGGAGGCATTTCGGTTTGCAAGATGAGATACCCGAAGGTATTTCTCTCCCAGATGAATCTGTTCCATAAGAGCCTTCAAGATAATTGTTTTGAGGCACAACAAGATAGTAATGGTCGCCTGTTGAAAACAAATCTGTGTATGTAAGATTCATATTGTTGCAATCAATTGAAGTGTGGTCATAATTGGAAATCGGAAGCGTTCCGCGATAAATTGAATACCCGCTCACAGAACAAAAGCCACCAACATTGTTCCAGTCAAGAACAGGATTTTCTCCGCTTTTTGAAATTTTCAAGGATACAGAAACAGAGTCTGGCAACACAGGATACAAGCACTGAATTGTTGTTGTCGAAGATGAATTAGAAATAGAAGAGATAACAGTAGAAGTTGCGCAAGAAGTTGACAATAAACTTTTTGATGTTGAAGTGATTGTAGGATTTGGATTGCTTACTGCAATTGACGAACCAGACAAATATGGACACGAGTTTCCCAAAATGCAATTAGATTCAAGTTTAACAATCATAGCGTCATAGTCGCCGGCACCAAAAGAATTTGTCAAACCTACACAAATGAAACTTCCATCCTTAGCCGGTAGAACACTGTAAACATATTCAAAACCGCTTCCTCCGTAAGTTCTTTGCCATTCCAAATTGCCAATCGCATCAAGTTTAATGATTAAGGCGTCATTTCCCACGCCAAAAGAATCGGTTCG
>JAAZNT010000148.1 GCA_012798145.1 Thermoanaerobaculaceae bacterium
CTATATTCAAACAACTTCTCCCGTCTTAAAAAGAATATTTCAAGAGCACTTCCGCTGAGAATGGATATGCAGGGTTGAAATAATCAGTAAAGCCGTTGGTAACGCCTCTTGTGGAATATTTCTTGTTGAAGAGGTTGTCAAACTTGACTTCAATGTTTATAGGACCTTTTGTGTAATTTATATTCAAAAATGCCACGACGAATGACGGCAGTTTTTCTCTTTCGTTGGAAAGGTCGTTGTCAAGATATTGACTTGAAACATATCTTGCACCTAAATTCACAAATGATTTTTCAAACCTCTTTATGACAGAAAGGTTTGCAATTGCTTTGGCAACCATTGGCAATTCTTTCCCGATGTTTAGTCCTTCTGTAACTTTGGCATTTCTGTAAGTTCCGGAAAAATCCATTTCAAAATCATTTGGAAGTTGGAGAGAAAAATCTCCCTCAAGTCCTTTTCTGTAAGATTTTCCTATGTTCTGATTCATCCCTATAAACCAAACGGGATCTGTGAGAACAAAAACCGCCTCGTCTCTTAAAAACATTTTGTAAAGGGTCAACTTTGTTCTTAATTTTTCGCCGAAATATTTGTAGCCGATTTCATAATCGTTGACCCTTGATGGCAGAAGGTCGGGGTTGGAGTAAAATCCCGGGTAAGAGAAAAGCTCCACAACTGTTGGAATTTTATACCCTTCTGAAAAAGCGGCAAAGAGAATGTTGTCTTCTGAAATAAAGTATGAGATTGAACTTCTGACCGTTCCTTCGCTGAAACTTTTTTTCTCATTGTTTTGTGGAGTGAAGAAATCAGCATAATCATATTTCGTGTTGTCTTTCCTATAACCAGCGTCAAATCTCCATTTCGGAAGTATGTAAGATGCTTTTAAATATCCGCCGAAATTTTTCTCATCCGTTTTTGTTGATGTTGCAGAAGAGAGTTTTTCTCCGAATATGCTTGTGTAAAAACCTTTTGAAACATCCCTTCCCTTCTGGTATTCAAGGGCGGAAGACCATTCAACTGCCCCCTTCTTGCAAGGGAGAGTTTGAGAAAACTGAACGACCCCTCCCCCCATTTTTTCATCCGAATTTGTCTGAAAACCCGATTTGGATCTTCCGGTTGTCAATATGTCATTTAGATGGATTCTTTCAAATGCTTCAACTACAAAAATCGAGTTTTCTGCAATCTTTTGAGAATAGGTCAAAGCATAGATTTTGTGCCTTCCTCTGCTTCCGTCATATTTGTTGTAAGGCGACTGCTTTCTGTTCTGCCTCATCTCTTCTTCGGTCAGAGCCCCCGGGGCGCTTACCGCCCCGCCCTCGTATTTGAAAAGAAATGAAAATGATTTTTTTTCATCAAAAGAATACCCCATTTTTATCAAACCATCGTCAAGGCGATAGCCGTCGTTTTCTCTGTAGCCCTGTGCATATCTTAATGAAAAAGAAGAAAAAAGAGTAAATTTGTCCTTGGAAAAAGAAAAGTTTGCCTTTTGATCTCTTGTCCCAAAACTGCCTGCTCCATAAACCAAATCAATTCTTGGAATCGCTTCGCCCTTTTTTGTGATTATATTTATTACTCCGCCTATCGCTCCGCCTCCATAGAGAGGGGCAAGGGCACCTGAGTAAATTTCAACTCTGTCAATTATTTCAATTGGGATTATTTCAAAATTCATTGAGTTGTCTGAGATATTGTTAAGTCTTACTCCGTCAAGAAAAACAGCGACGCTTGTTCCTGCTGGGAATCCCCTTAAATCAACGCTTCTTTCAACAGGGTTTCCAGTTATGTCTCTTCCTAACGCGCCTTCTGCAGTTTCAATAAGTTCTGAAAAAGTTTTGACGCCTTTTTCTTTGATTTCCTCTTGAGTTATAACAACTATCGGAGCAGGAGTATTTATAATCTCTTTCTGCTCTATGGGTATTCTTTCGCCATAGACCGTCATTGATGATTCAAAAACCACAAGTTTTCTTGATGGTTCATCTGCCAGAAAAGAAATCGCAATCACCCCCAAAAGCCAAACTAACAGTAACTTTTTAAACATATCTCACTCCTTTCTTTTAAATGGAAAATAGTAATATTTGTCATCTGTTTTTGCTGTCTTGAAATCCACCCCGTAGGTTTCTTTTAGAATTTCTTTCACTTCTTCCTCCCTATTGTTCAACTGCTTTAAAGCCCCCCCTTTTTGGATCAAGAAAATCTTGTGGTTATATTCAAGGGATATGTTAAAGTCATGGACGGCGTAGATAATTGTTTTCCCCTCATTTTTCATTTTTTGAAAAAGTTCAAAAAGCTTCAGCCTGTGTGAAAGATCAAGGTGGTTGAGCGGTTCGTCAAAAACCATAACTGGAGTATCTTGAATGACAACTCTCGCTATCACTCCTCTTTGAATTTCTCCGCCACTTAGTGTTGACATTTTTCTTTCCCACATATTTTTCAACTCAAGGTATAGTTCTGCAATTTCTTTCCTCAAAGAGAGCGAACGAGGGGGAGGAGGAATTCTTCTATGAGGGTAATCTCCCCTTTTGACGACTTCCCATAATTTGTCTTCCTGACTATAAACAGGCATTTGCGGAAGATATGAAAAAATTTTCGCCTTTTGAAGGTAAGTCAGAGATTTTAAGTTTTTCCCTTCGTAAAAAACATCGCCGCTCTGCGGTTTTAGAAGGGAAAGAACAATTTTAAGGAAAGTTGTTTTTCCTGCTCCGTTAGGGCCAATAATTGCGTATATTTGAGATTTCTCAAAAGCGACGCTGGCGTCTTCTAAGAGCAAGCCGCCGTTATATGAAAAGGTGATATTTTTGACTTCAAGCGCCATTTGAAAATCCCTTTTTTGCAAAAAGATACACAAAGAACAATATTCCAAAAAGATTTATATAAAGCCCTATTGGCACGACGATTTTTGCGTTCGCCATTTTTGAAAAAGAGTAAGCAAAGAGGGTTATTGAAGGTCCAAGAAATATCGAAATCAAAAAAAGTTTTTTAAAATCGTTTGCGGTAAAAATCCTTGCAATGTGAGGAACTATAAGGCCAATAAATCCTATCATTCCGCAAATGGAAACAATCAGCGAGGCAAGAATTGTTGCAAATAGAATTGAGAGAATTCGTGTTTTTTGGACATTGACTCCCATTGTTTTGGATTCATCATCAGAGAAACTTAATATGTCAATCTCATCCCCTAAAAGGAAAAGAGGAGTTGCAAAAAAGATAAATGCTGCGAATGAAAATAGAATCTCGTTTGAGTTTAAGGGAGATATGAATCCCAAAAGAAAGTAGTTTATTGAGGTTAATTCAGAAGGCTTTAATTGAAGAGTAAAAACCCTTGCAAGCGTTGAAAAAAATATGTTTGAAATGACGCCCAAAAGGAGAAGTCTTTCTGGAGAATTGCCTGACAATTTAATGATTATAAAAAGACACACAAGCCCGAAAATAAACGATGAGGAAGCCCTGAAGAAAATCCCGCTTCCTGTGCCCCCAAAGGCAATAATTGACAATGTCACACCGAAACAGGAGCCGCCTGATATTCCAAGAACATACGGGTCTGCGAGGTCGTTTCTCAAAACGGTTTGAAAAGCAAGCCCCGAAACGGATAACGCGGCTCCAGCCAAGACAACAGCAAATATTTCGGGAAGTCTTATAGCAGTTATGAATTCAAATTTCAAAGACGGGTCAAGATTTTTCGGCAAAAAGAGAAAAACCGCAGAAAAAAGAGCGACGCAAAAAAGAGCGATGAAGAAAAGTGTTTTTTTCAATTTTTATCCTTTTTTGATCTGCATTTTGATTTGTTTCATCCCTTCCAATATTCTGAGCGAGGGCCTCATAATAAGGTCAGCGTCAACTTCTACGATTTTCAAGGGCGAAATAAATTTTTTCATTTTTTCGGTAAATTCATTAATTTTATTTTCTTTTATTTCCCCTTTTGGAAAAATGACAATTTCGGGCTTTTTTTCTATCATCATTTCAAAAGAGGGAGAAAAGTATGAGGGACTGGTATTTTCAAAAACATTTTCAACCCCGCATTTTTTCAATACATCATTCAAAAAAGAGCCCTTCCCAACAACTACTATCGGGTCAAGCCCCACTACTAATATCCCTCTGTTTTTTTTAATGTCTTTTGAAATTTCCTCCAATTCGTTTTTGATTGTCAAAATTTGTTCTTCAGCCGTTTTTTCTCTGTTGGTTTTTATTCCTATGTCTTTTATTGCTTTGCAAAGGTCGTAAATATTCTCCATCTTATATTCAACAACATTGATGTTCATATTTCTTATTCTTTTCAATTCTTCAGAGCTTTGCATTCCCTCTATCGTAAGGCATTCAGATGGTTTTAGAGCAAAAATTCTTTCGTAATTGATATTGCCGTAAGAGGCGACAATTTCCTTCTTTGACGCTTTTTCTGGATAGTTGTTTGGAAAAATAACACCCACAAGGGAATCTTCCGCTCCAATTTCAAAAAAAATCTCTGTTATTGACGGAGAGAGGCTTATAAACTTATTTTGTGGGCTTTGGGGAAAAAACAGAATTGGCGTAATCAACAAAAACAGGGCAACAAAAAAGCGTCTCATCTTCCTTCCTTTTAACAGGGGTGTCCTTGAGACGCTTATGTGAAATTCGCTCCCGCGAGCGTTTCCACAACTGCATCGCAAGGCAGGTCTCCTGGCTTACGGGTCTTTCTACTTGCAGCGCCTTCCCACCATTAAGGCAGTGGCTCTTTGCCGCTTTCGTCGCCGATTACAGTGACGGGGTCGCAGCCGAATTTCACGGCTTTCCCTTTTCACCCCTTCTTTAGGGGCACCTTGGCGCCAAATTTTTAGTTAACTCTCTTTACTCTCCTTCTTCTTCAAACTCGTTCTTGACACCGAGCCTCATGCAAGCGGCTGCGTGCATTTGCAAAGCTGCCTTTTTTGCTTCTTGAAGTTCGGCAAGTCTTTCTTTCACCTTCGCGAGCTCCGCTTCGATCTGGGCATCGATGTCTTTGATTTCATCCTTCGTCTGCTGGAAAGCATCCTGATAAAACTTTTTCTGCTTGTCGTTTAAGGCCACATTAACCTCCCTTTATCTAAAATTTATTTCAACTTAAACACTATCGGGTAAGTCATTTGGGTTTTTACCGGCACACCGCTCTTTATCGCCGGACTGAACTGCCATTTTAGAACGGCTTTAACACATTCATCTTTGAGTCCATAATCGGGAGAGGGACCTTTTACAACCTCCGCATTTGTCACAACTCCGTTTTCATCAATGGTTATTTGGACATAATAGGTTCCTTCCACCTTGTTTTGTCTTGCAAGGGCTGTGTAACTTGCGTCTGTTTTCTTTATAAGTTTAGGTCTTTCGCTCTCTGCAAGTTCTGGAAGAGCAACAAACTGCCCCTTTTCAATTTTCTTTTCTTGGGGTGTTGATGCAGCTTTTGCCGTCTCTTCCGCTTTCTTCTTCTCTTCTTCCGCCTTCTTTCTCGCTTCTTCTTCCTGTTGTTCTTTCTCTTTTTGCGTCCTTGCCGCAATCACTTCACCCTTTGTTTTATTGGCGCTTTCCAACCCTTGCTTTGCCGCCTGAGTAACAGCGTTGAATTCTCCTATACTTTTTGCCCTCTTGTATATTCTGTCAATGTTGTCCTTGCTCTTTTTTAATGAGTCCATAGCTGAAGCGGCGAACTGCGCTCCGCCTTCTTTTTCAACCGCTTTAATTGCTTCATCAAAATCTTTGAGAGCGGCGGTCGCTTCATCTTTTGCTTTTTTAATGTCTGCTTCAGATTCAGCGGCGGCTGGCGGAGGAGGAAGTTCGGGCTGGATTTCTTTGGGTGTTTCCGGAACTTTCGCAGTTTCCTGCTGGGTTGTTGTCTGTGCCGGTGTCTCGCTCTTCGGAGGTTCAATTGTTGGAGGAGTTTTCTTGCCACCGGAAAAAACCATCGCAAGAACAACAATGATGACAACTGCGGCTGCGACAGCGCCTCCTATGATAAGCCCTTTCTTTTTGCCTTCACCGCTCTCTTCAGAGATGCTTGAGAACAATTCTTCTTTCTTTTCTTCAACTGGAAGCGGCTTGGGAATTCTTATCTCTTTTGCGGGCTCTTTCTTTTCTTGGACTTTAACCTCTTCTTTGGGAGGAGGCACAACTTTTATTGTGTCAACTTTTTTCTTTTCAGGAGGCTTTTTCTCTTCTATCTTTTCTTTCTCTTTTGCCTCTTCTTTTTCCTGCTCTTTTTTTGCCTGCGCTATTTCGGCTTCCGCCTCTTCCTTCTCTCTTGTCAAAACATCAAGTTTGTCTTTCGTGTAAATTGAAGGAAATATTTCATTGAGAAAAGCGACCACATCATAGGTCGTCGCTGTTATTCCCATATTTCTAACAAATTTTTCAAGGTCAGTTTCAAGACTTCTTGCGTCTCTATACCTTCTATCTGGGTCTTTCTCAAGAGCCTTTCTTATTATTTTCTCAAGTTGCGGTGGAATTATATCTTTATACTGCTCAAAATCGGGAAGTTTCGCCTCTCTCACTCTTTCAATTATTGACATTTCTGAATCGCCGTAAAACAGTTTTCTTCCTGTGAGCATTTCAAAGAGAACTATTCCAAGCGAGAAGATGTCGCTTCTTCCGTCAAGAGTTTTTCCCCACGCCTGCTCCGGAGACATATAAAGGAGTTTGCCTTTTAGTGCTCCGGATTGAGTATGGCTCGCTTTGCTTGCTGCTTTGGCTATACCAAAATCAACAAGTTTAACCTCTCCAGAAGATGAAATTAAAATATTCTGCGGAGAGACATCTCTGTGAACAAGTTTCATCGGCTTGCCGTCTGAATCTTTTGCAGTATGCGCGTAATGAAGGGCTGAACACAATTTTTTCGTTATATAAACAGCGGCAGAAAGGGGAATAGTTTTGCCGAGCGGTTCGCTCTCTTTCATTATGCTTCTTAAATCCCTTCCTTCAACATACTCCATAGCAATAAAGTACGCGTCGTCTGTTTTACCGAGATCATAGATGTGAACAATGTTGGGATGGTTAAGTTGTGCAGCAAGTTTCGCTTCATCAATGAACATAGTTACAAAATCGGAGTTTGAAGCAAGGTGCGGAAGAATGCGTTTTACCGCCACAATTCTTTGAAACCCTTCAAGCCCCATCTGCTTTGCCTTGAAGAGTTCTGCCATTCCTCCTATTGCCACTTTTTCTAAGAGTCTGTATTGTCCAAAGGGAATTCCTTCTTCTTTGGGTTTTTCCTCTTCCTTCTTAAATTCAACTACTTTTTCTTCTTCCTTTGGCTTTTCAACTTCTTTGGCAACTTCTTCTTTTTGAGGTTCTGCTTTGGGAACTTCAACTTCTTTTTTGGGAACTTGTGGCTTTATTTTCACTCCGGAAAGCGTTTCTTCAAGTTTTTTGTCAATTTCTGAAACCGCTTTTTTGGGTTTTTCAGCAATTTTTGGCGGTTCTACTTTGGGAATTTCCACTTTCGGAGTTTCAATTTTCTTTGGAAGTTCGGGCTCTACTTTTTCAGGTTTTTGCTCTTCCTCTTTCTTTTCTCCAAGCGCCGCAGAAATATCTATCTTTGGTGAAGTTCCTTTGTCCTGCCCCGTTGGTTTGACAATTCTTTCTTCCACAGTTTTAATAACTTCGCCAAAAATTTCTTCTGAGGTAACCTGCTCTTTTTCCTCTATTTTTTCAGGTTTTGCTGAAACCAAAGGAGGCTCTGCAATTTTTTCTTCAACAGCTTTTGGAACTTCAATTTTTGCCGCTTCTTCAATCTTGGGAAGAGACGCTGTTATCGGTTCTTCCACTTTAGAAGTTTCTTTCTTTTTTGAAGGTATGGTCAATCCGGAGAGAGTTTCTTCAAGCGCTCTATCAACATCAAATCCGCTCTTCTTTTTTGTGTCCTTCGGCGTCTCTTTCGGTATAGAAATATTCAACTCTGAGGTTTTAACTTCTTGGGAGACTTCAGGGGCTGCTTTCTTTTCTGTCTCGCTCTTTCCAAGGTAATTCTTCAAGGTGTCAAGAAGAAGTTTTTCTTCTATGGGATCCTCAAGATAATCTACGGCGCCATAAATTTTTGTGGCGTCTGCTTTATATTTTCTGCTTTTATAAATGCTGCAGTGCATCACAATTGGAATGTTTTTCTTCTTTTCCACCATTTCCTGACACACCTGAAAGCCGTGCTTCTTGGGAAGCATCGTTCTCAAGAGGACAAGGTCGGGATTGAATTTGTCAAACTCTTCCATCGCCTGAAGCCCGTCTTTTGCTGTGGAAACCTCATAAATGTCTTGAGGAATCAGTGAAACGAGTCTTTCAAGTGCTTTAGGTTCGTAATCAACAACAAGAATCTTCTTCTTCTGCATCGTTTCTAACCCATCCATCTAATATTTTACATTAAAGAAATTAAAAATCAAAGTCAAAAACTCCCCTTTAAGTTTCTTAGTATACTCTTAATTCCGCCTTTTTTCATTTTTTCAACCATTTTTTTCATTTCAAGATATTGTTTGTAAAGGGTATTTACCTCTGCAACCGTTGTTCCAGAGCCCATTGCCACTCTTTTTCGCCTGCTTCCGTTAAG
>JAAZNT010000149.1 GCA_012798145.1 Thermoanaerobaculaceae bacterium
AAGGGATATAGGATGAACCTTGTCTGGTCGCCTGATTCAAAATATATCCTTTTCCACGATAAATATATGAAATTGAACCTTCTTGATGTTTCAACAGGCAAACTTGATGTTGTGGATAAGGGAGAGTTTGACGACGGCTGGGAAAGGTGGGGAATTCAAGATTATGTTTTCTCTCCCGACAGCAAATGGATTGCCTACACGAAAAAAATGGAAAACACAAACGAAGCGATTTTTCTCTACTCTCTGACTGAGAAAAAATCTTACCCTGTAACGACAGACCTTTATCAAAACTTTTCACCATCATTTGACCCGAAGGGGAAATACCTTTATTTCCTTTCAAACAGAAGTTTTGAGCCGATAATGGGGGTTGTAGATCAAGAGCACATTTTCATTGATATGACGATGCCTTATGTTGCGGTTTTGGAACCGGGCGATGAAAGTCCCTTTGCGCCAAAATTTGAAGAAAAAGGCGAGCAAAAAGAAGAAAAAGCGGAAAGCAAAGATAAATCAAAAACTTCCCCGGCGCCGCAAAGCAAAATTGACCCCAGAGGGATAATGGAGAGAACTTTTGCTGTTGAAAATGTCGAGCGGGGAATGTATTTCCGCCTTGAAGCAACAGAAGATGGGTTTTTAATGCTGAAAGGGGAAGAACCGCTCTTTGAAAACTGTTATACAGTTGTGACAGACAAAACTTCAGATAACTACAATCTTGTTGCTTATAATCTCAAGGATAAAAAAATTAGCGATGGAATAAAGGGGATCAACAACTATCACCTTTCTTCAGACAGGAAAAAAATTGTCTACAAAGCGGGGAAGAAGTTTGGAATAATTGACGCAAACGGAAAGGGAAATGTGGGCGATGGAGCGATTGATTTCTCTTCTGCAAAATTCAAAATAAACTTCAAAGAAGAATTCACCCAGATTTTCAATGAAGCGTATAGGATTGAAAGAGATTGGTTTTATGACAAAAATCTTCACGGAGTTGATTTTGAAGGATTGAAGAACAAACTTCTTGAATATATTCCAGAATGTGGCACAAGAAGCGACCTCAACTATCTCATCGGCGAGTTGATTGCAGAATTAAACATCGGACACACCTATGTATGGGGTGGAGATTTAAGGGTTGATTCAAAGAAAGTTCCAGTTGTTCTTCTTGGAGTGGATCTCAATTTTGACGAAATTTATCCAAAAATAACCAAGATATACAAGCCGGAGGAAGTTGACCCTCAAATTAAGTCTTCTTTCTACGGAACATTTGTCAAAGAAGGGTTCTATATAATTTCTGTCGACGGCAGAGAGGCGAAAAAAGATGTGAATTTCTACGCGCTTCTTGAAAACAGGAACAAAATAGTTGAACTTCTTGTCAATGACAAACCACAGAAAGATGGAGCCAGAAAAATTCTTGTTAATCCGATAAGAAACGAAATGGCTTTAAGATACAGGGTTTGGGTTGATGAGAACAGGGCAAAGGTTGCCAGAATGTCAAATGGAAAAATCGGCTATGTTCATATTCCTGATATGGGAGAAGAAGGATTGAAAGAGTTTGGTAGAACATATTATTCCCAACTTGACAAGCCGGCTATCATTATTGACGACAGATACAATGCTGGAGGATTTACAGGCGATATGCTTATAAATCGCCTTGAAAAGAAAGTTTGGGCTGCAACGCAGCCGAGAGAAGGGAAGCCGTCTCTCAACCCCGAAAAGGGATGCTACGCCCACCTTGCGCTTTTAATAAACGAAGACACCGGCTCTTGCGGAGAGTTTTACGCGACTGCTTTC
>JAAZNT010000150.1 GCA_012798145.1 Thermoanaerobaculaceae bacterium
AAAATTGCGGCTCTCTTCACGCAGATAAAATTGGTAAAGATTTAGACAAATACGGTTGCGAATTTGGTTTCACTTTTGACGGAGACGCAGACAGATGTCTTGCTGTTCTTCCTTCAGGAAAAATTCTTGACGGCGACTACCTTCTTTATAACGAGGCGTTATTTAGAAAAAGAAGGGGCAAATTAAAAAACAACCTTGTCGTTGGTACCGTTATGAGCAATTACGGAGTTGAAAAAGCGCTTGCAAGAGAAGGAATTTCTTTTTACAGAGCAAAAGTGGGAGACAAGTATGTTTATGAAGCACTAAAGGAAAAAGGCGGTGAAATTGGAGGCGAACCCTCAGGACATATCATTTTCCTTGACAAATCTTTGACAGGAGACGGGCTAATAACGGCTCTATCCTATTGTCAAAACGCCTTAGAAAAAGGAGGTATTGAAAAACTTCTTGAAGGCGTTGATATGTGCTTTCAGAAGATCGTGAATATAAAAGTTAAGAAAAAAATTCCTCTTGAAGATTCAAAGGATTTTCAAGGAATTGAAGCAAAAGCAAATGAAATAATCTCGGGTTCGGGAAGAATTGTTTTAAGATATTCCGGAACAGAACCGTTGTTAAGAATAATGGTAGAAGCAGAAGAAGAAAAAAAGTTAAACAAAGCGGTTGAATTTTTAACGAAAAAAATTAAAGACTTATTAAACAAGGAGGAGTAAATGCGTCTTTGCGTAAATATTGACCATATTGCGACTTTGAGAGAGGCGAGAAAATCTTTTGAGCCGGATCCCCTTTTCGCTGCTCAGCTTGCCGAGCTTGCCGGGGCTGACGGAATAACTGTCCATTTAAGGGCTGACAGAAGGCACATTCAAGACAGGGATGTTTCTCTTCTAAAAGAAATTGTAAAAACAAAATTGAATGTGGAAATGGCTTCAACAAACCAGATGGTCGAAATTATGGCATCAATTCAGCCGCATCAGGTTACCCTCGTTCCAGAGAAGCCAAATGAAGTGACAACAGAAGGCGGGCTTGATGTCATCCTTAACGAAGCTCAATTGAGGCAAACCATTTCAAGATTAAACTCCCACAATATCAGGGTCAGCATATTCGTTGATCCAAATCTTGAGCAGGTGAAAACCTGCAGTAAAATCGGTGCGCAGGCGATAGAAATCAACACAAATGGATATGCAACAAGCAAAAGCGAAAAAACAATCAAAGAATCTCTTAAATTGATTGAAGATTGCGCAAAACTTGGTATAAAACTCAACCTTGAAGTTCTTGCAGGACACGCCCTTAACTACAAAAATGTTAATCAGATAGTCAAAATTGGAGAAATAAGCGAATTGAACATTGGACATTCAATAATAAGCAGAGCCGTTTTTGTAGGAATGGAAAGAGCAGTAGCTGAGATGAAATCGCTTCTTGGGTGATAGAATTGTCTTCTTTGTATCATAAAATTGAAGGGAAAGGAGAGCCGATTCTTTTTCTTCCGGGGCTTTGCCTGAACCACCATCTTTTTGATGATACTGCAAAGTGTCTGAAAGATAAATACAGATTGATATTTGTTGATCTTTTCGGAACGGGCGCTTCCCCAAAGCCAAAGGATAAATACAGCATCACAAAAGACGCATTGGAAGTTTTTGAGATTGTCAAAGAGTTCCCCCAAATACACATTATTGCCCATTCAAGAGGGGTAAAAGTAGCTCTGTGTCTTTATCGCCATTTCAATAATTTTGGCAAATGCGTTTTTATTGGTCAGGCTGGCTTCGGAAAAAAGGATGACGCTTTCACAAAAAATGTGATTGAAGTGAAAAGGCTGAAACTTACATCAAAAGCCGAAATAGCAAAAAAACTTGAAGAGGGGTTGAACTTCGGCAAAATTTATGGGGGTGCAGAAACACTTACCAAATTGAAAAAAGCCAAAGAGGGATGCGACATATCAGATTCTCTTTTAAGAAGAGTTGAAGATTCTCCAGATTTTAAAGAAATTGCGAAATATTTTGAGAAAGATGTTGTTTTTATAGCTGGCGAGAAAGACCCGTTTCTTGAAGATATTAAAGATGCTGTCAAATATTACAAAAATTCAAAACTATTTGAAATACCAAAATCTGGACATTTCCCTATGATTGAGAATGCAACTGAGTTTATTTTAATTATCAGAACTATTTTTGAGGAGAATTTCAATGGAAATAAAGATTTCTTTTCCGGAAAATCAACAAGTTAGAGCGGAATTAGATGGATTCAGCATTTTGACAGACCAGCCAAAAAAATATGGAGGAGACGACAAAGCTCCAAGCCCATATTCTCTTTTTCTCGCTTCCCTTGCCACTTGCGGCGGATATTACCTTTTAAAGTTTTGCGAAGCAAGAAAAATTGACCATAAAAAGATAAACATGAAAATGATTTATGAATGGAAAGATAAAGAATCTGGAAGCCCGTTTTTTGAGATAAAAATAGAACTTCCCCCTGATTTTGATGAAAAATATATTGAACCGCTTAAGAAATCTGTTGAGCAATGCGCTGTAAAAAAGGCAATTCAATCTTCTCCTGTTTTTAAAGTTTCAGCGGAAAAAGTTGCTTCTCCTTAAAAAATTTAACCCAAATTTGTCATTAAGCAAACTTTAACAAGTGATAAGAGATTGTTTAGGGAAAATGGAAGATAAGTCACTCGTTTGATGTTCTAAAAAAGGTTAATGAAATTTAGGCAGGCTGAAAATGGCGAAGCCATTTACTTCATGTTGCCGTAGGCAAACTGCCTGCCGATTGTCTGTTTGGTTATCTTCCATTTTCTCTAATTAAACTCGTTGAAAAATCTATTCTATTGATAAATTTGGGTTAAATTCTCCAATTTTTTGTGTTATTTGTTTGGATTTATTTCTAAAAATAAGGCGGCCTTCAAATTGAAGACCGCCAATGGAGAGAGGAGGGGGCTCCTCGATGCTTTTATTATAACTTTTTTAAAAATTCAAATCAAGTTTTGATTTATTTTTAAATTTTCATATCCTCAGATATTCTTTAATCATATTTTGAATAAAAACATTATCTTCTTTAAGCAGGTGCTCTCTGAGAATCTTCTTTGATTTTTCGCCTCCTATTTGAATTAAACTTCTTACAACGCTCTTTCTTACAAGATAAGAGTCGTCATCAATTTTTTTGCTGAGAGCATCCACCGCTTCTGTCGCTTTCAGCATTCCAAGCCCTTTTGCAGCCGATTTTCTTACGAGTTTGCTTTCGTCATCCAGAAGTTTTATAAGGTCTTTAGTGGATTCTTTAGCCCCTATTTCGGCAAGAGCGTACGCGCAGTTATCTCTGACTGCGACATCTTTGCTTTTCAGATTTTCCCTTAAAAGATGAATTGCGCGGATATCTTTTAAATGGCCAAGTTCCGCCGCAGCATCAGCTTTCTCTTGAGGTGCTCCGTTTTGAAGTTTGGCGATCAATTCATCAAAACCGACCATTCTAATCCTCCTAAGACAATGATACATCAAGAAACATCATCACAGCAAATCCAATTAATGTTGATAAAGTTGCGATGTCTGAATTTTTCTCCGCCTGAGACTCTGGTATAAGTTCCTCAACTACCACAAAAATCATTGCTCCAGCAGCAAATGAAAGAGCATAGGGAAGGATCGGCTTTACGAGTAAAACAAGAGACGAACCTAT
>JAAZNT010000151.1 GCA_012798145.1 Thermoanaerobaculaceae bacterium
AAGATATTGATGCTGAATCTTTGTCAATAATGCTGTCAAACGATTTAGCTATTGATCATCTCCAAGAAGTGATCTCAATTCTTGAGAGAAAGAGAAATAATAGTATTAGCTCTCTGGTTCTGCAGTTTTGGGAAAAAATGCCAGAGTATCTTCGCCCAGAGTTTGACAAAATTGTAACAATCTACAAAAGGCAGATTCTCCAAGAAATTGAGAAAGGAAAAGTGAGGGATCCTTTTCTTAGCAAAATCTTAAAAATTTTGCTTGATGAACAAATGTCTATTGAAAGGAAGTCAGCTCTAATTCAATCATTTTCTAAAGAGAAAATTAGATCCGTTGTTGAACATCTGAAAGGGGAAAAGATGCTATTAAATATGCTTCCTTGGGATGAATGGCTTAAAGACAACATAATCGAGTACATTCAAGCCGCTACTGTTGCATTGACAAAAGGAGGCAAAACTGAACTGGCTCCAATACTGAGAGAAAAGCTTAGAAAAACTGGCAGTCCTGAAATAATGAGAGCTTTCGGTTTCCTTAAAGACAGAGAAAGCATTCCTGTTGTAGTCTCTTTTCTGAAAAACCAAAACCCACTCCAAAAAGTTCTTGCCATTGAGACATTGGGTGAAATAGGTGGAAATGAAGCTCGAGATGCAATTCTGGAGATTTTGCCTTCTCTTGAAGAAAAAGAGAGAAGAATAGCACTAAGATCTTTAGCGAAATGTGCCGACAAAAGAGACAAGGAACTGTTTTTTAAACTGACAAGGGATAAAGACTGGATGGTGAGATTATCTTCAATAGAATATTTTGAAGGCAGCTCCTCAATTGATGCTGTTGAAGCAATCTGCTATCTCAGTTCTGACCCTGTTCAGATTGTAGCCAACAGGGCTATTTCCTATCTGGAAAAGCGCAAGGATTGCAACGGATGACAGATACAAAGAGGGAATTAGAAATATCTCAGGAAGAGTTTCAACTGCTTAATGACTTCATTGTTGAGCTATTTGGAATGAACTTCGCAAATGGAAGGCAGGAAATATTGATCTCTCGACTTAAACGGCGAATAGAAAATCTGGGGTTGAACAGTTTTATGGATTATTACCTAATGCTTCAGTTCAACCCAGACGGCGAGCGTGCCCATCTTGCCAAGGCGATAACGAACAATGAAACATATTTTTTTAGAGAAACCGGACAATTTGAAGTGCTTTTTGGAGAAGCTCTGGATTTGGTTAAAAGTCAACCTGCCGTAAGCGGGCAATTAAGAGTTCTTTGTGCGGGATGCTCTTCTGGCGAAGAAGCTTATACTCTAAATATTTTTGCCAAAGAAAATTTTTTTAGGACTATTGGAATGGAAGTTGTGATCGATGCCTTTGATATTGAAATCAGTCAAATAGAGAAAGCCAAAACTGGTATTTATGGAAAATCTTCCATGAGATGCTTGGAAAAGAGTCAAATTGAAAAATATTTTTTGGAACTTGGTGAAGAAAAATGGCGAATAAAGAGCATGTTTAAGAATGGGATAAATTTCTTCCAGGGCAATATAATGAAAGCTGAAACTTTCAAGAAAGCGATGCAATACGACGCTGTGTTTTGCAGAAATGTTCTAATTTATTTTTCAGAATTCTCTTTTTATAAGGCGGTAAATAATTTTGCTGAATGTCTTAGAGAGGACGGATTTTTGTTTTTGGGGCATTCTGAATCTCTCTACGGTCTGGACACAGCATTTCATGCTGTAAAATATGGAAACTCTATTGTGTACCGCAAAGGTAGAAAATGAAAACGATAAAGGTCGCAATTGCGGATGATTCCTCTTTTATGAGGAAGGCGCTTCAGAGAATACTTGAGAAGGAGCCTTTCATAAAAATAGCGGGGCTGGCAGCTTCAGGCGAGGAATTGCTGGAAAAAATCCCTGTCTGGAAGCCTGATGTCATCACTCTTGATATTTCCATGCCCGGAATCGATGGGTTGGAAACCCTTGATAGGATAATGCAAAAGAATCCATTGCCTGTTATAATTATTTCAACACACTCGGGCAAGGATGCTCCATTGACTCTGGAGGCTCTAAACAAGGGCGCCGTTGATTTTATAGATAAGCAGCAGTATTCTCTTGTTGATTTTGAAGGAATAAGAAGCGCTTTGGTTCAAAAAATACTGGATGCCGCAGGCGCAAAGATATCACCGCAAGCTCTGCAGCACGATGAGGAAAGCGTTTCGAGAAAGCAGACGAAAAAAAGCAAACTGGTCGTTGAGCCTCTTCATTCACCCACAAAAATTAAGGTAATAGCGATAGGAGCCTCAACAGGTGGGCCCCCTGCAGTTCAAAGATTATTGGAATCCCTTGACAATATTGTAGATATCCCTATTCTTGTTGTTCAGCATATGCCGATCGGATTTACCAAAGCATTTGCTGAAAGATTAAACTCAAATCTTTCTTTTAAGGTTGTTGAAGCGAAGCATGGCGAAGAAATTGAAAACGGGACAGTTTACATAGCACCTTCAGGATTTCATCTCAAAACACATCAGGAGAGCGATTCTGTGCGTCTCGCTCTGGCCAGTTATCCTGATCTTCAACATAAGCCTTCCGTTGACATTCTCTTTGAGTCGATGGCTCCAGTTTATGGGAAAAGAGCTTTGGCTGTGCTTTTAACTGGGATGGGGAAAGATGGAGCGGAAGGGATGCTTGCCCTGAAAAAGGCTGGCGCTTTTACAATTTCTGAAGATGAAAAATCTTGTGTTGTTTATGGAATGCCAAGAGCGGCAAAGCTTTGCGGGGCGGTTTCAGAAGAGATTCCTCTTTGCCGCATAGGGGATAGAATAGTAGAATTGATAAACGACCGCGGGGAAGATTGCAAAAGATGAAAAAAGGAGGCTTATTATGAAAGAAAAAATACTTATAGTTGAAGATTCTGTGATTCATCAAAAGATTTACGAAATCTTTCTATCAAGCCGGGAAAAATTTGTTTTGCTGTGCGCTTCCAATGGCAGAGAAGGGTTGGAAGTTCTTGCAGCGAACCCTGATGTGTCAATGATTATACTTGATATTAATATGCCTTTAATGAGCGGACTTGAATTCCTTAAAATTGTAAAAAAAGAGGAATCTCTTAAAGATATCCCCGTCATAATATGTAGCACTGAAGGAAGCGAAGAAGACATTATTAGAGGCTTAAAATGTGGTGCAAGCGCTTATATAAAGAAACCATTTACGTCCGATGAATTGCTGGCTTTGATGAATGAAATTAATAAGCGGAGAATGAATCAGAACCGCAATAATGGATCATTGTAATTTGAAGTCAAGGAGAAAGATAAAAAATGAAAAAGGAAAGAATGACAACATTTTTATTGGTAGTTTTATTTGCAGTTGCAGTCCCTTTATTTTCGCAGGAATTAGATCCTCTCTTGAAAATTTTGATTGAAAAGAATATTCTCACTCAAGATGAAGCTGTCAGCGTTCAAGAGGAGTATGACAAAAGAAAAAGGGAAGAATCAGTGGGAGTTCTTCTGGCTAACGAAGAAAAAGCAAAGAAGAATAATGAAGCAAAAGATTTCTTCAACGGCCTAAAAATTGGCGGAATCTATTTTATATCGTTTCAAAACGGGAGGAGTTTTAATCCTTCAACTCCGAACGGCTATTCCGCTTACAGTAAATTTGTTTTGAAAAGAGGCTATTTTGATGTAAGAAAAGAAATATCTCCATTTTTAAAAATAAGATTCACTCCTGATTTAACGGAGGAACAAAGCGGTGAATACAAAATGAGAATGAAGTTTTGTTACGCCGACTTTGTTTGGAAAGGCAATGGAGTTGTCACTGATCCGCATGTTGAAGTTGGAATGGTTCATTTTCCGTGGTTTGACATAGAGGAGACCATAAACACTTATAGAATGCAGGATGCTCCTTTTTTGGACCGAATTGGAGTAGCCACAACTGCGGATTTAGGGCTCCTTTTTGGCGCAAACTTCGGAGGGCATGTCAATGAAGAATACCAGCGACAGGTCTCCAGTTCCTATCCCGGGAAGTGGGGCTCTTTTGAGATAGGCATTTACAACGGGGGAGGATTTATTTCAAAAGAAAAGAATTCTAATAAGGTTGTTGCTGGAAGGTTGTCCCTTAGGGTTGTGCCTGAAAAGGTGCCTGGACTACAATTTCATTGGTTTTTTGTAAATGGAAGGGGAAACTTGGAGGAGAATCTATTTTGCGAAGCAAAGGGGGTTTTCTTTGGAAAAAGGATTTACCCGAAGTGGAATCTCCAAATGGCGGCAATTTCTTTCCAGCATAGTCATTTCAACATTTTGGCGGAATGCTTTGAGGGAGAAGGAAACCTAAGCGGAACAAGATATTATTCTCCAGATG
>JAAZNT010000152.1 GCA_012798145.1 Thermoanaerobaculaceae bacterium
AAATGGCGAAGCCATTTACAGAAACATAAGAAAAAAGATTCTGCAAAATGAAGTTTTGCAAGAAGATTTTTGATTATGTTTCAGGTTGCCGTAGGCAAACTGCCTGCCGATTGTCTGGTTTATTATCTTCCATTTTCTCTAATGAAAGTCCTTAGGAAAATTTAATCTGTTGACAAATTTGGGTTCAATATTTTTTTACGCCAAAAGATTGCTTAAAGCACTTTTTTCTTTTGAAGAGTACACAAATTTAAATTTGACAATTTTTCTGCTTCTTTTTTCTTTTTTTTTATGGTAAATTTAATTCTGGGGATAAAATGAGAGCGTTTCTTGCAATTGAAATTGACGAAGAAATTAAAAATACGCTTCTTAAACTAATTGAAAAAGTATCATCAAAAAGCAACGGCGTCTCTTGGGTTAAAAAAGATCAAATACACCTTACACTCTTTTTCTTTGAAGACCTCAAAGAAGAAGACACTGAAAAAATATTTTCTGCGGCGCAAAGAGTTGCAAACACAACAAAACCGTTTTCACTTGAAATTAAAGGCAACGGATTTTTCGGAAGAAAGGAAAACCCGAGAGTCTTCTGGCTTGGATTTGAAGGAAACATCTCAGCGCTTAAAGAGATGCAGTCAAAAATTGCCACCTCGTTTAAAGAGGTGGGATACTTTGAAGACAAAAACTTCAACCCCCATCTTACAATAGGAAGAAACAGAAGCGGGCGAAGCCAAAGCGGCGTTGTTTCAATCCTTTCTGAATACAAAGATTTTTCAGCCGGCTCTTTTCTTGTTAAGGAAATAACTCTTTTCAAATCGGAACTTTTGAAGGGCGGCGCTCTTCACACTCCGCTGAAAAGGTTTCAACTTGGAGATAATAATGACAAAGAATGAGATTTTGATAGCAATTCTGGCATATTTTTTAGGGGCAATTCCTTTTGGATACATCATAGCAAAATTGAGGAGCGGAGAAGACATCAGAAAGAAGGGTTCCGGAAATATTGGCGCAACAAATGTTTTAAGAACTCAAGGGGCATTCTACGGATTTTTGACCCTTTTTCTTGATGCTGCAAAGGCGGCTCTTCCCGTTTATTTCGCAAGGCATTATGGCACAGAGGCGTGGTTTCCCGCTCTCGCTGGCGGGGTCGCTATTATCGGGCATTGCTACCCCGTTTACATCGGCTTTAAGGGTGGCAAGGGCGCCGCTTCAGGGCTCGGGGCTTTTCTTTTCATCGCTCCAATTGCAACTCTTATCGCCTGCGGCTCTTTTCTTATTGTAATGTTTTCTTTTGGTTATGTTTCCGTCGGCTCAATGGTTGGCTCTTTTGTTTTTGTCAGCGTCTTGTGGGCTTTTCATTTTTTCAAAAAAAGTTACGATTTATACACCTGCATAATTGCGACTCTTTTGGCGATTCTTTTGGTTTACAGACACAGGTCAAACATCAAAAATCTTTTTGAAGGAAAAGAAAAGAAAATCTGGGAGAAAGATGAAAAGCAATAATAAAAACTGCGTCGTTTGGGGTGCGGGCTCTTGGGGAACAAGTTTGGCTATTCACCTCTCAAAGAGGTTTGACAATGTCGCCT
>JAAZNT010000153.1 GCA_012798145.1 Thermoanaerobaculaceae bacterium
AATCAATCTCTAATCGCTTGACAAAGGTTTCTTTATGACAAATTCGGGTTTATAGTAACCTTTTTTCTTCAAAATCTTTGATTAAAAGGTGAAAATTGTCAATTAAAACCTTTGAATAAACGATTTAAAGGTTAAAATAGACGATTAAAACGTTTAAATGGAGGATTAAAACGTTTAAATGAGCGATTAAAACGTTTAAATGAAGGATTTAAACGTTAAAATGAGCGATTAAAACGTTTAAATGAAGGATTAAAACGTTAAAATGAGTGATTAAAACGTTTAAATGAAGGATTTAAACGTTAAAATGAGCGATTAAAACGTTTAAATGGAGGATTTAAACGTTAAAATGAGTGATTAAAACGTTTAAATGAAGCATTTAAAGGTTAAAATCGTAAAAAATAACCTTTTAATGTGGATTAAAAGGTATAAATGGAAGATTTAGAGGCAATAATTGAAAATTTTTCATAAAAAAATGAAAAAGTAAGAATAGCGATTTCAAACCGTCATTTGATTTTCTCTCAAAAAAGTGGTAAAAGTTAATCACTTGGAGGGTTTTCCTATGAACGGTCTTTCATTGATGCTGACGGCGCTTCTTGTTTATGTTCTCGGTTACAGGTTTTACAGTGCTTTTATAGCCGCGAAAGTTTTGACACTTAATGATGAAAATGTAACGCCCGCGCACAGATTCAAGGATGGGCACAATTTTGTTCCAATGAACAAATATGTTCTGTTCGGACACCATTTCGCCGCAATAGCGGGGGCTGGTCCGCTTGTGGGGCCTGTTCTTGCTGCGCAGTTTGGCTATGCTCCGGGCTTTTTCTGGATTGTTTTGGGGGCTGTTCTTGCAGGATGCGTTCACGATTTTGTCGCTCTTGTTGCCTCAGTCCGCCACAACGGAAGGTCAATTGCCGAGATAGCAAAAGAAGAGATAGGCAGAGTATCGGGATTGACATCTGCGATTGCGATTCTTTTCATAGTAACAGTCGCTCTTGCGGGATTGGGGCTTGTTGTTGTCAACGCACTTGCGGAGAGCTCATGGGGAACTTTCACAATCGCTATGACAATTCCTATTGCGATAGGAATGGGTCTCTATATGTTCAAGATAAAGCCCGGTTCTATTACAGGACCATCAATTGCGGGAGTTACACTTCTGATAATATGCGTCATCGGAGGAAGATGGATTGCAATGTCGCCCCTTTCGACATATTTCTCGTTCACCCATCATCAGCTTACAGTTTTGATGGCGCTTTACGGCTTTGCCGC
Organism: Thermoanaerobaculaceae bacterium; assembly: GCA_012798145.1. Taxonomy (GTDB): domain Bacteria; phylum Acidobacteriota; class UBA4820; order UBA4820; family UBA4820; genus UBA4820. The sequence continues at coordinate 1,264 of JAAZNT010000153.1, forward strand.
TTCGGTTCTTCCGGTTTGGCTTTTGCTTGCCCCAAGAGACTATCTTTCAAGTTATATGAAATTGGGAACTGTTTTTGCCCTCGTGGTTGGAGTTCTGGTTGTCAATCCCGAACTTAAAATGCCCGCTGTTACAGAATTTGCAAAAGGCGGGGGACCGATCATTCCCGGAAAATTGTTTCCTTTTGTTTTTATAACGATCGCCTGCGGTGCTATCTCGGGATTCCATTCTCTTGTTTCTTCGGGGACGACTCCTAAGATGATTAACAAAGAGAGCGATGCAAGATTTATAGGATACGGCGCTATGATGATGGAAAGTCTTGTTGGAGTTGTCGCTTTGATAGCCGCCTGCTCTTTGTTCCCGGGAGATTATTTTGCGATAAACCTTCCCATTGATAAATTTGAAAAACTTGGCATCCCTGTTGTCAACCTTCAGGAATTGAACAAAGAAGTCGGCGAAAATGTTCAGGGGAGAGCGGGAGGAGCGGTTTCGCTTGCGGTCGGAATGGCGCAGATTTTCTCGGCGATTCCCGGAATGAAAAAATTAATGAGTTATTGGTATCACTTTGCGATTATGTTTGAGGCGCTTTTCATTTTGACGACGATTGACGCTGGAACAAGAATAGGGAGATTTCTCCTGCAGGAGTTTCTTGGCAATTTTAACAAGAAATTCTCAAACACTGCCTGGCTTCCCGGTGCAATTCTTACAACGACCATAATAGTTTTTGGCTGGGCTTATTTCATTTACACCGGATCTGTCCAGACCATCTGGCCTATGTTTGGAATAGCAAATCAGCTTCTTGCAACCTGCGCTCTTGCGATCGGAACAACATTCATAGTCAATTCAGGAAAGAAAAAATATTTCTGGGTAACATTTCTGCCGATGTGTTTTGTTGCAACAACGACGCTTTCCGCAGGCTTCTTTTCAATAAGGGATAACTTCATTCCCCTTGCAAAACTTCCGGGAAAAGCGTTTCAGGGTTATTTAAACTCTTTTCTTGCCGCTGTTATGATGGCGGCGGTTGTGATTGTGATAGTTGACAGCATAAGAAGGTGCATTTTGACGATTAAGGGGAAACCGCTTCCGCCGAGGTCTGCGGGAAAACCGGAAATCAAAGAGGGCGCGCCTGCTCGCTGTTGCTGATTTTCCTGAATGAAGCAAAATCTTCTCTTTGTTAATCCGCCCATTTATGATTTCACCGCTTACGATTTCTGGCTGAAGCCATACGGGCTTCTGAAAATAGCGGGTGCTTTCTCTTCTCAAAATCTTTACTATTTCAATTTTCTTGGTGAAAATTACAAAAAAAGCGTCAAAAGAGATGGAAGGGGAAAATTTTTCAAAAAGAAGGCAGAAAAGCCAAAAATATTTTCGGACATAAAGAAGCCGTATTTTAGATACGGAGCGCCGAAAGAGGAGTTTGAAGATTTTTTAAAATCAATAAAAGAGATAGATGCGGTTTTAATAACCTCTTCAATGACATATTGGTATTTAGGCGTAAAAGAAGCAGCGGAATCGGCAAGGAAAATTCATCCTAAAGCAAAAATCATTCTTGGCGGAATCTATCCAACATTGATGCCTGAAAGTGCGGAACAGCTTGATGTTGATTTTGTTGTGAAAGGAAGCGATATTCAACCTTTGAGAGAATTTTTGGGCGTCGAGAACTCTTTTTTGATCCCAAAATGGGAATTTGAAAACAAGAGCAAATTTGGAGTAATAACAATTTCAAAAGGTTGTCCTTTCTCCTGCTCTTACTGCGCAATTAAGCAAATTGAAAAAGACTTTTCTTTTAAAGAAAGAGAAATTCTTAAAAGAGAAATAGAATCGCTGAATAATGAAAAAATAAAAAATGTGGCTTTTTATGACGACGCTCTTTTGTTTCAATTTAATAATGGGCTGGGAAAATTTCTTGAACTTGCGGAAGACAAAGCTTTTTCGTATCACACCCCAAACGGCTTGAATGCAAAATTTATGACAAAAGAGACTGCTGTCAAACTTAAAAAGGCAAATTTTGAAAACCTCTTTTTGTCCCTTGAAAGCGCTGATGAAACATTTTTAGAAAAAAGCGGGGGAAAACTTCAAAGGGAGGATTTTTTAAACGCGCTTGAAAATCTTTTGTCTGCGGGTTTTTCAAAGGATTCAATAACATCCTATATTCTTTTAGGACATCCTGAAATAGAAGAAGAATCTGTAAAGGAATCAATTTTATTCCTAAAGAGAGCAGGAATAAAGCCACATCTGGCTGAGTTTTCGCCAATACCGAACACAAGAGATTCTGAAAAATGCTCAAAATATGCAGATTTAAAAGAGCCGTTAAACCATAACAAAGTTGCTTTTTCAATAAGAGTCTTGGGCTTGGAAAAATACCAACAAATCAAATCATTTGCGAGAGAAATCTTCAAATAACAAAAAATTATTTGTTTTTTGTGGGAGAGTTACTCTCCTTCATCTCCAAATCTTCAAAGTCAAAGGCAGGGGAGACGGTTGTTCCTAAGAGTGCGAAACTGCCTCCTCTTTTCAGTTTTGCTGACTGCCAAGTCATTTTGGGAATTAAAATTTGGGGGAGTTCGCCTTTGAGAATGTTGTTCCCCAAAACTCTTTTTTCACATTTCCCGTCGGGATAGACAAGATAAAGATTCACAGGGTCCCCAAGATAAAAATGATATATTTCGTCCGATTTCAATCTGTGAACCTTGCTTTCATTTCCCTTTCTCAGAAGATAGAAAATAGCAGTTGAAAGATGCTTCTTTTTTTGACCTATTTTGACTTTTTCTTTGCTTCTGTATGTTTCAATGAAAAAGCCCCCTTCGGGCTCAAGCTGTTTCAATTTCAGTTTTTTGATTATTTTTTCTGCTTTATCCATTATTTCTTTTTGCGGACAACTTTTTTCTTTTTTGGAGGGGGCTGACTTTCTTTCATTACCTTTGAA
>JAAZNT010000009.1 GCA_012798145.1 Thermoanaerobaculaceae bacterium
ACATTTTCACAAGATTTAAGACCGCTTTAAGAGAACTTGATTTTGCAAAGAATTATCAATATAATATTATAAATGAGGAAGTTGACACGGCGGTTGAAGATGTGAAAGAAATTATAGCCGTGTCAAAGAAAAGAAGCAGTTTTTTGATGGAGTTTAGAGAAGATTTTAAGAAGGATATAGAAAGGTTTTTAAGGGATAAAAATGTTTGAAGTTGATGAAAAAATTGGAAGCAAGTATAGATTCATAGTTCTGGCAAATCAAAGAGCAAAGCAGTTAATGTCTGGTGCAGTGCCGAGAGTTGAGGTCAAAACTGAAAAAGCCATTCCAATAGCAATAGAGGAAATTAAACAAGGCAAACTCAAGTGGACGACCAAAGAAGTAGCTCCGCCTTCGCCTCCCGACGCTGTTGGGGAGCCCCTGCTTGACCAGTCATTTTAGGTTTTCGGTCGCTGAGGCTTCCTCTTTTGGAGATGAGAGTTTATCTTTCATCTCTTAGGTGATGCTTAACCTCAATTATCCCCAAGATTTTTTGATCAGTATTTTCGGTTCTCCAAGCGAAGAAATATCGTTTATTGAAGAGAGTCTCAAAATAAGTGTGTCATTCAGGAATGACTCTCTCATAATTGATGGGGATGAAGAAGGAAAGGAAGTTTGCCAAAAACTGGTTTCAGAACTTTATTCCCTTTTTCAAGGCGGCATAAAAGTTAACCCTGAAGATTTTAAAACTGCTTACTATCTTTACAAGGATGGCTTCAAAGGAGACTTCCTCTCTTTTTACAGAGATTCTAAAATAGTCTGCTCCCCAAGCAGAATTGTCTTCCCAAAGGGGCTTAATCAGGGAAGATACATTTCTGCTATGAGGATGAATGACTGCACATTTGGAATCGGTCCTGCGGGGACAGGAAAAACTTTTCTCGCCGTAGCAATGGCTGTTTGGGCTCTCAAAGAAAAAAGAGTCAAAAGAATTATTTTGACAAGACCCGCTGTTGAAGCGGGTGAAAAATTGGGATTTCTTCCCGGAGACCTTGCAGAGAAAGTCAACCCATATTTAAGGCCACTTTACGATTCCCTTTTTGACCTTATGGATGTTGAAAAAGTTCATAAACTTATGGAAGCGGATGTTATTGAAGTCGCTCCCATCGCTTTTATGAGGGGCAGAACATTAAATGATTCATTTATAATTCTTGATGAGGCGCAGAATACCACAAGAGAGCAGATGAAAATGTTTTTGACAAGGCTCGGCTTCAATTCAAAAACGGTTATAACGGGAGACATTACTCAAATAGACATAGAACCGTCAAGAAAATCGGGGCTTATTGACGCCGCAGAAATATTGACAGGAATCAAGGGAATATCCTTTGTTTATTTTTCAGAAAAAGATGTCGTCAGGCATCCCCTTGTTCAAAAAATCATAAAAGCATACGAAAAAAGCAATGGCTCACACAAATAAAAAGGAGAGTGGGGCAAAGTGGAAGGCGAGATAAAAAACGGAACAAAAAACAAAACCGAACCTGCTCCAGCAAACGAATCTAAGGAGAAAATTCTTCTCTTTTTAAGAGAAAACCAGATTTTTTGGGCTTCTTTTTTTGGAGTTGTGTTAGTTGTTCTTTTTACTTCCCATTTCAGATTTAAGCCCCTTCCTGAATTGGAAGTCGGCTCCGTTGCCACAAGGGATATTAAAGCCCCATTTGACTTTCAAGTTGTTGATGAATTGGCAACAAAGTCAAAAAAAGAAGAAGCGAAGTCAAAGGTCGTCCCGGTTTACGATTGGGATACAGAAAAGGGCGCCAAGTTTCAAGAGCAGTTGAGCTTAATATTCAAAAAAGGAAGAGGAATTATTCAGGATTTAAACGATCTAAAATTAAACACCTCAATTTCTGGTTCAGAAAAAATTTCTGAAGAAAAGAAAACAATCAGGGCGATAGAAGAGATTTTGGGTCCAGATGTAACAAGATTTGCCGCGCGCCAGTTTGAAAAAGAGGGGTTCTCGCCAAATCTTGAAGAAATTTTAAGAGACATTTTGAAGAAAGTTGGAGCAAAAAAAATTATTTCCGACGAAGAAAATCTTACCGTTTATCCATCAATTAAAATTAGAGACATCCACAAAAGCGGAATTGAATGGGAGATAAAATCTCCATCTTCAGGGGAAATAGTAAATTTGACTACTGCAAGAAGATATTTAAGAGAACTTCTGGACGAAAATCAATCCCTCCCGCCTTCTTTAAAAGCCGCTTCAGAAGAACTTTTGAGAACTATTATAAAGCCAAATCTGACTTTTAACAGCCAAGAAACATCAATTAGAAGAGAAAAAGCCGCCTCCGATGTTCCTCCTCTTGTGGTTTATCTTAAAAAAGGATCAATAGTAGCAAAACAGGGCGATGTTATTGACGAAAATATCAGAAACAGACTTAAAAATTTGAATGAAGCGTCAAAAAATAAAGTTAATATTTTAAAACTTCTTGCAATAATGATTTTATCAACTATTCTTTTATTGTGCGCTTTTATGTATTTCAAAACATACAAAAAATCAAAAAAAATTGATGTAAACATTTTTAATCTTTGCGTAACTCTTTTCATTATTTTTCTTGTTTTGACCCACATTGTTGATTCTCTCTCAAAAATTCTTTCCGAAAACAGCAAAAACATTATCTTTTCAAGAAGCGACGCAATGCTGTTTTTAGTTCCATTTTTCGCCGGCGCGGTAATTGTTACGCTTCTTATTGACAGACATATCGCAATAATTTTCTCTTTTCTTTTGAGTTTCTATGCGGGAATACTTCTTGATTTTGATTTCAAGATTACTCTATATTCATTTTTAAGTTCTCTCTGCGCAATATACGCAACTGTGAATTTGAAGCAAAAAAGACTTCCTTTAAGAATTTCAATTTTCGTCGGAGTCGCCAATATTTTAATTGTAATCCTTCTGCTTGCTGATGATGAAATTCTTTCAAATCCCAAAACTCTTTTTTATGTCCTTTCTCTCGGATTCCTTTCCGCCTTTCCGTTTGGATTGATGATTACTTCAACACTGCTTCCCATTCTTGAGTCCTTTTACAACATAGTTTCTGATGTCCGCCTTTTTGAATTGTCTAATTTGAGCCATCCACTTCTCCAAAAACTTGCCCTTCAAGCCCCGGGAACATACAACCATTCAATTATGATAAGTCATCTTGCCGAATCCGCCGCCTCGCATATTAACGCCAATGGTCTATTTTGCAGAGTGGCGGGTTATTACCACGATATTGGGAAACTGATAAATCCATCTTATTTCGTGGAAAACCTCGGCGGTCAAGAGAATCCACATAACAGATTCAAGCCGGAGATGTCCGCCCTTGTCGTAAAATCTCATGTCAAAGAGGGGATGAAAATAGCAAAAAGTTTCAAACTCCCCAACCAAATTATTGATATTATTCCGCAACACCACGGAACGCGAAAAATAAGTTACTTCTATGACAGAGCTTTGACAGTTGTTGACCCGGAAAAAGAGAAAATCAACGAGAGCGATTTCTGTTATGAAGGTCCAATTCCCAAAACAAAAGAGGCGGCTATCATTATGCTCGCCGATTCAATAGAAGCAAGTTCCAGAGTATTGAAAGACCCATCAAGCCAGAGATTGAAGACAATGATAGATGAAATATTCGACAAGATTCTCGCAGAAAGACAGTTAGACGACTGCGACTTGACGATAAACGACCTCGCTAAATTGAAAGAAGGATTTTTTAAGGCTTTAGTTGGAGTTTATGCAAGGAGAATATCTTACCCAAATTTTGAATTTGACAAGGATCAAAAAAATGGAAAAAGTGAGAAAGGTTGAAATTGTTTCAAAGGTTAAGAATTTAAAAATTTCTAAGGATGATTATGTCAATTTTGCTCTTGATGTTATGGAAAAAATAAAGATATACGGCGAGATTTCAATAATATTCTGCTCCGAAAATAAAATTAAAGAAATTAACAAAAAATACCGGAACAAAGATTCAAAAACAGATGTAATCTCTTTCCCTTACACCAATTCGGGAGATTTTCTTGGCGAGGTGATAATCTGCCCAAAAGTGGCAGAAGAAAACTCAAAGAATTATGGTGTAACTTTTGAAAGCGAACTGAAGAAATTGGTAGTCCATTCCATTCTCCACCTGATTGGATACGACCACCACAACGATAAGGGAAAAATGGCGAGAAAAGAAAAATCTATTTTAAAATCTTTAGGGGTTATGTATTGATCGTCATTCTTTTCTTTCTCTCTTTTTGTCTGAATACACTTTTATTTTTGTTTTTTGGGTCTTACATCTTTCTTTCGCCTTTGCAAATAATAAGGTTGAAAGAGCAGGAAGAAGAGAAAAAGAACCGGGTTCAACTTTTTTTTGAAAAAAGAAACCTTTATCTTTTCTCATTTCTGCTTCTTTTTTTAATATCAATTTCTGTGAACCTTCTGTCTTATCTAAAAATTCTATTTCCTTTGTTTTCAAATCACACCACTGTTTCAGCTCTTTTTGTTCCGTTGGTTGTTTGTCAACTTTTCTTATGTTCTTTGTTTTCAGCACGCTTTTCAGAAAAGATTTTCGTAAAATCACTCAATTTTCTTGTCATTTTTAATTACATTCTTCTCCCTTTTTCTTATCCTGCAACCCTTTTCATTGAAAAATTTAAAGTTGAGGAAAAAGAGAATGAAGAAACAAGAGAGGAAGAAATTGAGGCTTTCATTGAAGAAGGGACAAGAGAGGGTATCTTTGAAACAGAAGAAAGAGAATTGATAAAAGGAATAATGGAATTTAGCGATACAATTGTAAGAGAAGTGATGACTCCAAGAATAGACATCGTTTCCGTAGAGGCGTCAACGACGCTTAAAGACGCAATAAGAATTTTCGCAGAAAGCAGACACACAAGGCTTCCCGTTTACGAGGGACAAATTGATAATGTGATAGGGGCAATTTTTATAAAAGATATTTTAAATCCAGCGATGGGAGAAAATTCAAATTCCAAAGTCAAAGATTTTATGAAACCGGTTCCTTTTGTTCCTGAAAACAAGCCGATTTCGCAGATTCTAAAAGAATTTCAATTGAACAAAGAGCAACTTGCCATAGTGGTTGATGAATATGGAGGAGTTGACGGGCTGGTGACAACGGAAGATTTGCTCGAAGAAATCGTAGGGGAAATTGAAGAAATAGGAGAAAAAGAGGAAAAACTAATCAATGTAATTGATGATGAAAGCGTTGAAGTGCGGGGAAGAGCGTCTTTAAAAGACCTTAAAGAAGTTTTGGAATGCGATATTCCCGAAGGGGATTACGATTCGGTAGCGGGATGGATCGCAACAAAACTTGGCTCAATACCACGCTTGGGAGAAACTTTTGAAATTGACAACCTCTTAGTAAAAATAGTTTCTGCGGATAAAAAAAGAATACACAAGGTGATAATAAAAAAGTTACAAGGAGAGCAAAATGGCAAAGGTGATCGCTGAAATCTCTTTTATTCCAATTGGGGCAGGGTTGTCTTTATCATCTTATATTGCCAAAGTGCTTAAAGCAATTGAGGAAAGCGGCTTAAAGTATGAATTTCACTCTATGGGAACAAATGTTGAAGGTGATTGGGAAGAAATAATCAAACTTTTAGAAAAATGTCATAAAATCCTTTTTGATATGGGAGTTCCAAGAATTTCAACCTCTGTGAAATTTTCCTTAAGACAGGACAAAGACCCTTCAATGGAATCAAAAAAAGAGCATGTAAAAGAGATATTAAAGAATTTATGATTTTTTGAAGTTTAATGGAATGAATTTTAAAAAAGAAAATCTCATAAATCACATACCCTTGTTTGTTTCTTTATTTGTTTTTTTTATAACAACTTTCAATTTTAATCAAGGAGTTGAATTTGTTGATGAGGGCGTCCTTAATATGGGCGCTTGGAGAATTTCTGAAGGACAAGTGCCTTACAGGGATTTTTTCATCCCCTACACTCCTCTTTCTTTTTATTTTCTTGCCTTTTTTTATAAGATTTTCGGTGTTTCTGTCATCACGGGCAGGTTGACTGCTATATTTCTTTCAGCAATATTTATTTTCAGCATTTATCTTCTTTCAAAAAAAACCATAAATAATCCTCTTTTCGCTTCTATTCCAATAATTTTTTTGACACAAGCGGGAATGGTTAGTTGGCATTTTGCAAGCCACCACTGGCTCGGCAATATTTTTACTATTTTTTCTATTTATCTTGCACTTATTTTCTTTGAAACTTCTGCAATTAAA
>JAAZNT010000154.1 GCA_012798145.1 Thermoanaerobaculaceae bacterium
CGGGGAAAAAGGAAAACTTCCAATAAAAATAAAGGGAAAAAAACCACAAAACAAAGAAATTGAGATTTGCGACCCTCTCTCGAGCCAATTCGCCTCCGGAGTTTTAATCGCTCTTTCACTTTTGAAAAAAAAGTTTGTTGTAAAAGTGAAAACCGATGTTTCTTTTCCCTATGTGAAAATGACCGAGAAAGTTATGAAACTTTTTGGAGCGAAAATTACTTCTTCAGAGAAAAAATTTGTGATTGAGAAATCGAACTTGCAGGGAATAGATATTGAGGTGGAAAAAGATTATTCAAACGCTTCTTTTTTTATCGCAGGAGCGGTGACAAGTGGCGGAAAAATAAGAATTTATGGGCTTGATAAAAATTCTTTTCAAGGCGACATAAAAATCTTAAAGATATTGAAATCGTTGGAAGTGAATATAAAGTGGAACGATAATTTTTTAGAAGTTTGGGGCGCGCCAGCAAATGGGATGAATGTTGACATAAAAGAGACTCCGGATCTTCTGCCACCTCTTTCAGTTATTGCATTAAAATGCCCGAAAGATTCAATCTTTTCAGGGGTTTCAAGACTTAAAGAGAAAGAGAGTTCAAGAAGTGAAATTTTGGCAAAAGCCATAAATAAAATTGGAGGTAAAAGCAAGATTTCTGAAGATATATTAAAAATTACTCCTTCAATTTCTTATAAAGGCGCCACTCTTGACCCCAAAAACGACCATAGAATAGCAATGACTTTTGCAATGTTTGGGGTTTTAGCCAAAGGGACAAAAGTTAGAAATTGTGATTGCGTTAAGAAATCTTATCCAAATTTTTGGAAAGATTTCGGCAAAATCCTTAAAACCTGATTTTGTAGGTCAAAGCGTGAAGCTTTATTGAAAAGGTGTCAAAGGAGATTTTGTTTGCCCAATCTTCTTTGTTTTCAGAAGAATAGCCATCAAGAAGGGCTTTTAAAAAATCTTTATTCAACTCTTTTTTAACCCTTGCCGTTTCTTTTAAGTAAGACCTCAAAACTCTTAAAATGTTCTTTTTTGACAGAGTTTTATTGAGTGGGGAGTCATAAATATATGAATTTTTAAAATCAATCAAAAATGCTTTGTCTCTATCAAAAATGATGTTTCCAAGATTTAGGTCTGAATGAAAGATCCCTATTTTATGCATCTTGGCAATTATTTTTCCTGCAAGAAAAACTTTTTCTCTCTCCAAATTTTCTTTTAATGCAATATCTTTTAGGGACAAGCATTCAACAATATAAGGGGTTAGAGTATAAATTTCCCATAAAATATTGTGTTTCAAGCCAAACCTCAGAAAAATGGGAATTGTAAGCCCCTCTTTTTCCATAACTTTGCTGATTTCCACTTCTTTGAAAAAGCTTTGAAGTCTGAAAAAATCTCTTGGGAGAAAGGATGAAAAAAATCCCCCCCTTGACTCTTTTTTCAAAATATAATTTTTCCCTTTGTATTCAATAAGTTTTGAGGTTCCCCTGCCCGAAGGGAGCGCTTCCTTTTCTTCATAGATTTTTAGAAGTTCAACCAAAACAGATTCGCTTATTTCAAAATCGCAGTTCTTGTAAAAATTTACCACCATAACACATTATATAATAAAACTATTTGCTAAGCATAGGATTTTTTACCCCCAATTTGTCAATAAAATAAATTTTCCTAAGGACTTTCTTTAGAGAAAATGGAAGATA
>JAAZNT010000155.1 GCA_012798145.1 Thermoanaerobaculaceae bacterium
CACCTTTTTCTTACATATCTTAATCATTTCCTAAACAAAAATCCTTCTCCGCCAAACTCTTATTTTACAATATTTTTCCCCATATTTTTCCTAATGGCAGTCATTAGAAAATTTGAGCCTAATGACAAATTTGGGATAAACCCAAATTTGTTAATAGGAAAAATATTTTTAACGATTTTCATTAGAGAAAAATGGAAGATAAACAAAGAAACAATCGGCAGGCAGTTTGCCTACGGCAACCTGAAACATAATCAAAAATCTTCTTGCAAAATTTCCTTTTGCAGAATCTTTTTTCTTATGTTTTCCAGCCTGCCTAAAGTTCATCGATCTCTTTTAGAACATCAAACGAGTGACTTATCTTACCTTTCATTTTTCCTAAGGGATCTCTGATCGCTTGTTGAAGTTTTCTTAATGACAAAAGTGGGATAAAAAATTCTTTGACTGGTTTCAAAAATTGTGGTAAATTAAAAAACTGAAAAGTTATGCTTTAAGCAAAGTGTAACTTTTGCGGAGAGATAATGGGAAGAAGTTGATAAAATGTTTCAAGGATCTCTAAAAGAGCTTCATTTACCTGATGTAATTCAATTAGTTTCCGTTTCAAGCAAAACGGGGGCATTCCACCTGCAAAAAGACAATGACGAAGGAATTATTTTTCTTGAGCAGGGTAAGATAGTTCACGCTGTTCTTGGCAGCACCGAAGGAGATGAGGCGGTATATGCTATGGCAACCTGGACTGAAGGCACTTTTAGATTTGTGCCTGATGAGATGTCAACAAGACATACTATAACGAAAAATAACACAAATCTTTTAATGGAAGCGGCAAGGCGTCTCGATGAATGGAAAGTTCTTTCCAAGAAGATTCCTTCGCTTGATATGGTTCCCCGTTTTGAAGTTCCGCAGGGAAAACAGGGCAAGATAAACCTTAACACTCAGGAATGGCTGATTATGAGCAAGGTGAACGGGGTTTCATCTATTGCGGAAATAGCGGTTTCCTCAGGGCTTTCTCCATTTGATGTGGCAAAAATGCTTTACGGGCTGATAACGATGGGTCTTGTAAAACTTGAGCCGCCAAAACAGAAAGCTACTCCTTCCTCGATTCCGTCACAATCAGCTTCAGCGGAAACGGATCCCGTCATCAAAGGTTTAAAAGCGCTTTTGGAAAAACTTGCGGACACGACTGTTGAAACTCTCGGAGATTCAGCCGCTTTGGGAATAAAGAGAACTCACGAACAGGCGGTAAAAGACCTTAAAGAAGGCAAAGGGGCTGAAGCAGTGCAGTTTATGTGTCAGGAACTTTTGAAACAAGCGAATATTTTAAAAGGCGCTGACGCCCAGAAACTGCTCGCAGACAGGTTCAGAGAGGTTCTCACCTCTTGGAACTCTGAACAGGGTTAAATAAAAAAATCAATGAAAAGACTTTATCTTGTCAGGCACGGCGAGACCGAGTGGAACGCTGACAACAGAGTTCAAGGGTCTATTGATATTCCTCTGTCGCAAAAAGGGAGAGAACAGGCGGAATCTTTGGGACGATGGATGCAAAAGTCGCCGAAGCCGCAAAAAATTTACTGTTCTGACCTCAAAAGGTCAATTCAAACTGCGAATATTCTCGGAGAAATTTTAGGTGTTACAAACATTGAGGAAACCCCTCTTTTGAAAGAGATAAACTGCGGGGTATGGGAAGGAAAGTTTATTGACGAACTGATTAAAGATTACTCTCAAGAATACGCTATGTGGAGGTTGAACTCTTCTTTTAAATGTCCAGAAGGGGAATCTGTTGATGATGTAAGAGATAGAGTAGAAAGATTTTTCATTGAGAAGAGGAGCGAACTGTTATCATTTGAAACATTGCTGATAGTGGCTCACGGGATTTTGAACAGGGCTGTCCTATCTTTCATAATGGACCTTCCTCTTCAAAACTGCAGATATTTTGAACAGGACAACGGAGCGTTGAATGTTTTTGTGTGGGGAGAAGTTATGCCCCACCTTGCGCTGTGGAATTATTCAACTGAAGAGCAGGGTGGCTTATGAAATCGCTTATTAATGAATGGCAGAAAACTTTTGCAGAAAAAATTAAGGAGCAATATGGAATTGAAATTTCTCAAGAGAAAATTTCAATAGAATTTCCTCAAAAAGTTCAATTTGGAGACGCAACGACTAATGTCGCCTTTGTTGTGGCAAAAACGATTTCAAGAAATCCAGCGGAAGTGGCTCTGAAACTTTCTTCAATAGAACTTAAAAATGTCGCGAAAATTGAAGTAAAAGGTCCATACATAAATTTTTATCTTGACAGAAAAAAGACCCTGCAATACCTTTACAGTGAAAAAAAGGCAGAAGAAATCAAAGAAAAAATTATTGTAGAGCATACCAACATCAATCCAAACAAGGCGGCTCACATCGGGCATTTAAGAAACGCCGTTTTGGGAGACACTTTAGTCAGGGCGCTTAAGTTCTTGGGATTCGAAGTAGAAGTGCAGAATTACATTGACGACACGGGAGTTCAGGTGGCGGATGTCGCTGTGGGCTTTGAAAAAATGCTCCACTATGACTTAAAAAGAGTTAAAGAAGAAGCATCCAAAGAGAAGCCTTTCGATATAGTTTGCTGGGAGGTTTACGCAAAAACGCAGAAGTGGTATGAAGAGAATCCCGACAATTTAAAATTCAGATATGAGACTCTTCATCTTATAGAAAGGGGGGGCAACGAAACAGCCGCAATTGCATCGTTTATCGCTGAAAGCATGGTTGTCTGCCACCTAAAGACAATGTTGAGACTTTCAATTAAATATGACCTTCTTCCGTTTGAAAGCGATGTTCTTAAAAGCGGTTTTTTTGAGGAATGTTTTTCTCTTTTAAAAGAGAAAAAGTGCGTTGAGTGCGTTCCTTCAGAGTGCGACGACAAATTGAAGGGATGCTGGGTTATGCGGCTTAAAGACAACAAGGAGTTTGAAGGGTTAACAGAGGCAGATAAAGTGATAGTAAGGTCAAACGGGACTGTGACTTATCTTGGAAAAGACCTCGCTTATCAAATGTGGAAACTTGGAGTATTAAAAAAAGATTTTTCTTATAAAGTTTTTGAAAAAGCCCCTTATGAAATCTATAGAACCGCGCCCTCTGAAAGTTTAAGAGAAAAATGGCAATTTGGGAAGGGGTCAAAAGTTTACAATGTTATTGATGTAAGGCAGAGTTATCTTCAAAAGGTGATAAAAGAAGGTTTGAAACTTTTGGGCTTTTACAAAGAAGCGGATTCTTCAATCCATTTTTCTTATGAGATGGTTGCTCTTTCAAGCAAATTTGTGAAAGAAGAGATAGCACAAGGGAAAATAGCCCCTATTGATGAAAGTGATTTGAAAAAACCGTTTATTGAAATGTCGGGAAGAAAAGGACTCGGCTTTATCGCAGACCACCTTCTTGATGCTTTGATTGACTGCGCCAAAAAAGAGATAAAGGAAAGAGAAGAGGGAATTTCACAGGAGGAGCTAAGCGAAAGGGCTGCGGTAATAGCGTCAGCAGCATTGAAATATTACATACTCAAATTCAGCAGGAATCAAGTTGTAGCTTTTGATTTAAAGAGCGCTGTTTCCTTTGAGGGTGAAACAGGCCCCTACATTCAGTATGCGGCAGTGAGGGCAGAAAATATTTTAAGAAAAGCAAAAGAAAAAGGAGAAGAAATCCCCGACATTTGCGAACAAAACATCCAAAAATATTTTGAGTTTCTTGACAATGACGGATGGGGCATTGTCAGTTTTCTTTTAAGGTTTCCATTTGTTGTCGAAAAAGCGGCTTCAAACCTTGAATTAAACATAATAGCAAAGTATCTTTTTGAAATTAGCCAGATGTTCCATAATTACTACCACATCGCTCCTGTTCTTCAAGAGTCTGATGAAAGAAAAAAGAAAGCGAGACTTTTATTCGTCGCTCTTTTTTCAAAAAGATTCAAGGAGATTCTAAATGAAGTTGTGGGAATTGATGTTCCGCAAAGGATGTAAGAAGTGAAGTTTATCGCTACAGCCCCGATTCTTGCCGAAGGAATTGTTGAAGATGAACTTTTAGAACTTGGCGCTGAAAAAACTTCAGCAAAGAGGGGAAAAATTTATTTTGAATCTTCGTTAAGAAAAGCGTGTGAAATTGGTTTTAATTTAAGGAGCGGAAAAAGAATTTTGATGCCGCTTTCTGAATTTCGTTACTCCTCAAAAGAGAGTTTTTATGAAGTGGCGAAAGAAATAGAGTGGGAAAAATATATTCCCCCGTCAATGACATTTTCCGTAAGAATCAAGGGGGGAGATTCTGTTTTTAAGAACACCGCTTATGCGGCTCTTGTTCTAAAGGACGCAATAGTTGACAGAATAAGAGACAAAAAAGGTGCGAGACCTTCCATTGACAAAGAAAATCCTCAAATATCCATTTTGGGGCTTGTTCAAAACAACAGGGCAGAATTGAGTCTTGACCTTTGCGGACCTATTCATAAAAGGGGCTACAGAAAATTTGCATCTCCGGGGGCTTTGAATGAATCTCTTGCTGCAGCAATTTTGAGAATAGCACAATATTCCGGAGAAGAGACCTTTTTGGATCCAATGGCAGGCAGTGGAACGATAGGCATTGAAGCTGCTCTAATCGCCTCAAAAATAGTTCCGGGGCTTCTATGGAGGCAGGGTAGAGGATTTTTCTCAACAGATTTTATTTCTGAGAAAGAAAAAAGGGAAATTGTAAAAGAAGCGAAAGATAAAATTTCAATCCCAAAGGGAAAGATTATTTTATCAGACATAAGCGCTGAAAATATCAAGATATGTTCGCAGAACGCAAGGATGGCGAAAATAGACAAATATATTACATTTATGGTTTCAGATTTTTTTGATTTGAAATTGGATTACAATGAAGGTGTAATTGTTACAAACACTCCTTATGGAGACCACGCAGAAATAGAACAGGAAGAGAAGGAGTTTTTTAAGAAAATCGGTGATAAATTGAAAAAAGATTTTTGCGGGTTTAAGGCGTATCTTCTTTTAGGGAGC
>JAAZNT010000156.1 GCA_012798145.1 Thermoanaerobaculaceae bacterium
ATCGTGAACCACCCCCACCTCATTTCATGGCACCTCATCCAACCCAACACTCTGTTAAGAGTACCCTACCTAACACCCTAACCTACCTCGCACCTAACCTACCTTGCTTGATGTTCCCCCGGTTCAACCGGGGGAACCCTCTCTTTTTTTTAATGTCAGTTGAAAATGGGGCTGATTTGAGATAACTTTATGGCTTTATAAGGAGTCTTTTGTGAAAATAAAAAGGCAGTTTTTTAGAAAAGAAAAAGATAAAGAAACAAAAAAGGAAGAAATGGAAATTGAAAACATAGTTTGGGGCGGAAAAGGCATAGGCAGAATCAAAGGGAAAGTTTATTTTGTTCAAAGGAGTGTTCCCGGCGACCGCCTTTTAATAAAAATTGTAAAAGAAAAGAAAGATTATGGAGAAGGAGAAATTGAAAAAATTATTTTTCCTTCTCAGGAAAGAGTTTCGCCAATTTGCAAAGATTTTAGAAGTTGCGGCGGATGTCAACTGCAAATGATGAATTACAAGTCTCAAGTTGATTCAAAAGAAAAAATGGCGAAGGAGATTTTAAGAAGATGGACAAATAAAGCAAGATTTAATAAATTGGTTCCTATGGAAAACCCTTTTGAATACAGGCATAGCGGAGATTTTCACTGTTTTTTCTCAAATGGAAAACTCCTTTGCGGCTTTTATGAAAAAGAAAGCCACAGGATTGTGGATTTTGAAAATTGCCACCTTTTTTCAAAAGAGTTTAACCAAAAACTGAAAAAAATTAAAAAATTTCTTGAAAATTGCCAATTTGATTTTGTCAAATCCTTTAATTTAAGTTGCGGCGAAGACGAAAAAGAGTTTGTTGCCACTTTTTCAGTGAAAGATGAACAAAAAGAGATCAATCAGTTTTTAAAACTTAAAGACGAAGCAAACTTGAGCGGAGTTGCGTTAAAAGACAAAAGCGGAAAAACAATTTTGAAAAATGGAGAATGTTTTTTAAGTTATTCTATTAAAAAAAGGGAAGGTTTGCTGGAAAGAGACATCAAATTCAAGATTGACGCAGAGAGTTTCAGCCAGTCAAATTTTGAAATGAATGCAAAACTTGTTGAAGAAGCGTTGAGATTAGCCAACCTTTCAAGTTATGAAAATGTTTTTGAACTTTTTTCTGGAATTGGAAATTTTACGATGGCGCTTGCTCTAAAATGTAAAGAGGTTGTCGCTGTTGAAAAATCTGAAACCGCTGTTGAGGACTCAAAATTTAACTCAACATTGAATTCAATTTATAACATTAGGCATATTAAAGGAGATGTTCAGGAACAAATTGGAAAACTTATTTCTTCAAGCGCAAAATTTGATTTTGTCCTGCTTGATCCGCCAAGGAGCGGGGCTTTTGAGGTAATTGAAAGCATTGCTTCTTTAAATCCTAAGAGGGTTGTATATGTTTCCTGCAATCTTCCAACGCTTGAGAGAGATTTGAGAAAGTTCTGCGAAAAGGGGTTCTTTCCGCAGGAGTTTTCCTTTTTTGACCTTTTTCCTCAGACCTACGGAATTGAAAGTGTCGTTTTATTGAGGAATGAAAATGAAAAAAATTGAAGCGGTGATTTTTGACCTTGATGGAACTTTATTAAACACTGTTGAAGATATTATGGACAGCGTAAACAGCGCTTTGGAAAAATATGGCTTTCCGCTTCACTCTCTCGAAGAATATCTATATTTTATAGGAGACGGGATTGAAGAGCTTGTAAAAAGAGCGCTTCCTGAAAATAAAAGGGATAGTGAAACATTCCCAAAATGTTTGTCGCTTGTTAAAGATGAATACGAAAAAAGGTGGCACAACAAGACAAAACCATACGACGGCGTGAAAGAAATGCTTGAAGATTTAAACAGAAGCGGATTAAAGATCGCTGTCTTTTCAAACAAACCTCACAATTTTACTG
>JAAZNT010000157.1 GCA_012798145.1 Thermoanaerobaculaceae bacterium
GCTTTCAGGGCGAACACTTAAAATCCTGAATCCCTTCCCTTCTTCAGTAAAATCTGGAACTGTTCCAACATAAACATTAAATGCCGCTCTTCCGCCTTTTTCCCCCTGTGTTTCAAGATAAGTTGGCTTTGCATCGCTGTTTATTATCTCCATAGCGATTCTTTCCACAAAGTTCAAAACCTTTGCTTCTCCTTCATAATTAATTTTATCTGCAGTGTCTGAAGGAAGATGGTAATCAGAGTGAGCTCCCGTAAAGAAAAATAAAACGGGAATTTTTTGAGTGTAGAATGAAGTGTGGTCTGATGCTCCATATCCGCTTTCGTGCATACTCAAAGGAATTTTATCTAAATTTGCCTTTTCGACGATGTCTTTCCACTCTTTTGCAGTTCCAGAACCGTCAACAATAAGTTTTTCTTTGAATCTTCCTATCATATCAAGATTTATCATAGCAATAACTTTGGACAACGGAATCGGTGGGTTTTTTGTGTAGTGAACTGAACCAAGCCCTCCAAGTTCTTCTGCGCCAAAAGACACAAAAATTACATTTCTCTTTCTTGTCTTTTCCTCTTTCAAAACCCTCGCAAGTTCCAATACTCCCGCTGTTCCTGATGCGTTGTCGTCTGCGCCGTGATGAATTTCTCCCCATTTTTCAGATAGAGAGCCCTCAATTCCTCTTCCAAGATGATCCCAATGCGCTCCTATGACAAGATATTCATCCGATTCTGTTGTTGCTTTAAGAAGCCCCACAACATTTCTGGCGGTAGATTTCTCTCTTTTAAGATTGATCTTAATAGACATCTTTGCTTTTGCAAATTGATAAGGGGCTGATTTTCCGAGAACTTTTGCGTCAGGAACGGTTTTGCCGTCTTCTTCAAAAAGTTTCTTCAGAAAAATTCTTTTCATTGAAATAACAACTATGGAAGAAGAACCAGCGACCGCTCCTGTTCTCATTTTGGGAAGTTCATCCTTCTTATCATCTTCAGAAACGACAATAAGCGCTTTTGCCCCCATTTCCCTTGCAACAGATGCTTTATACCTTGAAGGATAAAAAGGCGCGAATGGACTTTTGGGGTCATCTCCGTCAGGTCCATTTCTTAAGACGACTACTGCCTTTCCTTTGGCGTCAACTCCTTCATAATCATTTCGTTGGGGATTTTGAGATTTAATCCCAAACCCTGCAAAAACCACATCAAGATTTTCAAGAGAACAATCTTCAGAAAAACTTGCAGGAATAAAATCTTTTTCTGGAACAAGTTTAATCTTTTCCTCTTTCCCAAAATCAAAAATCACTTCGTTTCCATCGCCAAGCGAAACATTTGAGGTAAACGAAAAACTTTGGAAATATCCCCCCAATTCTTTAATCGGCTCAAGTCCTATTTCCTTAAATTGTGACTCAATATACTTCTCTGTTTTCTCTCCCCCGCTGCTTCCCGCAAGCCGTCCTTCAAGGTCGTCAGAGGCAAGATAACCCACATAATTTTTCAGTTTATCTTGAGAAACAACCACATCAGAGGCGATCAGCACCAAAGAAATTATTATTGAAATCAGAGAGATTAAAAAAGTCTTTAAAATTCTTTTAGCCATAAGGTCTTCCTTCCTAATCATAACAAACAAAAATACTACAAAAGAGAGATTTTGACAACTTTATTCCTTTAATTAATTCTTACCAATAGTAGATAATAACCTGATTTATAAAATCATTTGCTTTTACTCTTTAAAAGCCATTTCTTTTGTCATAATTGCCTTATAGAAATTAAAGTTGAGCCCTTTGTCTTTGCAAAGTTTTTCAAACAAATAAGGAATGTGCGACGCAATAATTCTTTTATGCTTATTAGATGTTATCGGCTCGTCAACTTCATAAGATCTCTCTTCTTTTGCAAATAGATAGGAAATCTGAGAATGGCTCATTTTTAATTCTTTTAAAAGATATTTTGTAGTTAATTTGAAGTTTGAATACATATAAGAAGCATAAATTCCGCATCTTGATAAAGTAATAATCTCATTTTCATCAATTCTTCCATTGCTTATAATCCGCCAAGGAGGGCTTTGTTCGTAAACAAGCACTAAACTTTCTGAA
>JAAZNT010000158.1 GCA_012798145.1 Thermoanaerobaculaceae bacterium
ATGCCCCCTTTTTCTGGAGGTGACAAAGAGGCGGAATTAATAGGAAAATATTTGAAATCAGAATTAAAAGAGGAGAGGGCTGAGAGTGGAGAAGAAATCTTTAAATCAAGGTGCTCATCCTGCCACAATTATGGAAGTGATTATAGAGATTTAAAAAGATCTTTGAGCGGAATGAAAGAAAACAAAATAGGAGAAATTGTAAATAATATGGACACTCTGACAGAATCTATGCCCAAGTGGAGCGGAAGTGAGGAAGAAAAGCAAAAACTCTCAAAATTTCTCTCAGGAAGCGAAAACAAAGGAGTCGAAAAATGACCAAATTCCCTCTTCCAGCCCCAACAGGATTGATTTCATTTTTTCTATATTTGACTCTTTTTTTTCACTTGATTCTTGTGAATCTTGTTTTAGGGAGTTCTCTTCTTATCGCTATTTATTTGTTTAAGGGAAAAGAAAAACATTTAAACATAGCAAAACCGATGGCGAACCGTCTTCCCTATTTTATGGCGTTTTTAATTACTTTTGGTGTTGCACCTTTGCTATTTATTCAGGCAATCTACCCCTCTTTATTTTACAACTCTATTATAAATTTTTCTGTTCCCACTTTTTTAATTCTCTTTGCTCTTTTTATTTCGTATATTTTGCTTTACATAGGTTCAAAAAAGTGGGATTTGCTGAAATTTTCAAAGAAAATTTTGTATTTTTTAGTCACAGTTCTTCTCCTTTTTGTAATGTTTGTTTTTAACAATATTATGAGTTTTATAGAAGATGCAAAAGAAATTCCCTCTTTGTTTCTGAACAGCAAATATGGTTTCAATTTCTATTTCTCTTCGCCAACTTTATTAGCAAGATTCTTTCACTTTTTTTTCTCTTCGGTTGCTTTAAGCGGCTTATGGGTAGCGATATGGGGCGTTATGAGACTCAATAAAGAGCCGGAGCAGGGGAGATGGCAGTATCGTTCAGGGGCAACTTATTTTTCTTCTTCAACTATTCTCGTTATGTTCACAGGGATTTGGTGGCTTCTCGTCATTCCTCATGAAAGCGCAAAAATTATTTTTGGAAAAAGCTTTGTCTACACAACGATTTTTGCTTTGCTGATTGTCTCGTCTATTTTGTCTCTTGTTTTTGCTCTTCTGGGTATGAACAGTATAAAGCCCTCAATGTTTTTAAGGATAACCGGACTGTTGACTGCCTTCAATGTTTTTGTAATGATAATCTTAAGGGACGCTTTAAGAGAAAAACAACTAAAAGATTTTATTGACATTTCAAAAAGCGAAGTGAATTTCAAGTTTTATTCTTTCTTGCTTTTTATTTTATTTCTGGTTTTTGGGATATATGCAATAGTTGACACGATAAAGAGGGTTGGCAAAGAGATAAGGAAGCAATAATGGAATATCTATTGACAAAAACGGGAGAAATTGCCGCCCTCACAACCGCTGTTTTATGGGCTTTTACAGCAACATTTTTTACTCTTGCCGGAAAGAACATCGGCTCAAAATGGGTAAATCTTTTCAGATTGCTTCTCGCTTCTCTTTACCTTACTGTGGCTCACAAAATAGTTTATGGAAAATTTCTCCCCGATTTTTCAGAAAATAACGGTTGGATTTATCTTGCGGTTTCGGGCGCAATCGGGCTTGCCTTGGGCGATTCGCTTCTTTTCCAGTCTTTTCTTGACATAGGAACGCAAAAATCTATGGTGATTATGTCCTCCTGGCCTCTTTTTTCATCTTTGCTTGCCTATGTTTTTCTAAATGAGATGCTAAATTCTGTTGAAATCTATGGGATTATATTGATAGTAATAGGAATTTCATTTGTTGTTTCGTCAAAAGTTGAGCCCCATTCTGAACCAAATCCGATCAGGGGAATATTTCTTTCCCTTGGAGGAGCGGTTTGCCAAGCTACCGGCATTCTGCTTGCAAAGCAGGGGCTTGAAAAAGGTTTCAGCGCCCTTTCGGGAACTGTTATCAGAATGATATTTGCAGCACTTACGATGGTTGTTTTCAGTTTTTTTCTGAAAGCCCTTAATAGCGGTCAAGAAAGAAAACTCAATTTCAAAGGATTGTTTTTTGCATTTCTCGGTTCAATAGTGGGGCCTTTTCTTGGCGTTTGGCTTTCTCTTTACGCAGTTGCTCACGCAAAAGTCGGAGTTGCATCTGCGCTGATGACGACTTCACCTATTTTGTTAATTCCTCTTTCAGCGGCAATACTTAAAGAAAAGTTGAAAAAATGGGTAATTATTGGAACATTCATAACCGTAATAGGAAGCATTCTTTTATTTGTTTCAAAGCCGTAAATTATCCCAAATTTGTCAATAGAAAAAATTTTTCTAACGGCTTTCGTTAGAGAAAATGGAAGATAATAAACCTGAAAATCGGCGGTGGGGGGTAATCTGCTACGTCAGACTTCGGGGGTCAAATCCTCAATGAACATAAGTTCACCTCCGGTTTGCCCACCCTCGTCTTCCTTGCATCTTACCCCCCAGCG
>JAAZNT010000159.1 GCA_012798145.1 Thermoanaerobaculaceae bacterium
AAAGAATGGACGAGGAATTTTCCAAAGTTGTTGATGGATGAAAATTTGCCTAAAATTATAAAAGTGGTAAACTATTATCTGGTATTAAATTAAAATGCGGGGAGGAAAGAATGCCGGTTGAAAAAATCCACGATGTAATCATTTTTGGTACAGGTCTCGCGGGATTGAGAGCTGCAGTGGAACTGAACATCAAAATGAAAGGCAAGGTTGACATTGCGCTTGTTTCCAAAGTTCAGGTTATGAGATCTCATTCCGTTTGCGCAGAAGGAGGAACAGGAGCAGTTTTGCGAGAAGAAGAAGGTGATTCTTTAGAACTTCACGCCTGGGACACAGTAAAAGGTTCAGATTTTTTGGCTGATCAAGACGTCGTTGACAGATTTGTATCTTTGTCACCTCAAGAAATTCGACTTCTTGAACATTGGGGTCTTCCGTGGTCAAGAAGAGAAGACGGCAGAATTATGCAAAGACCGTTCGGCGGACACACTTTTCCAAGGGCTTGTATGGCTGCGGACAAAACGGGCTTTTTTGAAATGCAGGCGCTTTATGACCAGCTTCAGAGATATGCCACAATAACAAGATATGACGAAGGTTTTGCCACTTCCATAATAGTTGAAAATGGAAAATTCAAAGGATTGACCCTCTATGACCTTCCAACTGGTGAATTTGTCCTTTTAAGAGGTAAAGCGCTTCTTATAGCAACGGGAGGGCTCGGAACCCTCTACGGTTTTACCACCTATTCACAGACAGTAACGGGAGACGGTCAGGCAATAGCCTTTAGAGCCGGGCTTTCGATTGAGGATCCTGAATTTCTTCAATTCCATCCCACCGGTTTAATCCCATCAGGAATACTTATGACAGAAGGCTGCAGGGGCGAAGGAGGATATTTAAAAAATAACAAAGGCGAAAGATTTATGGAAAAATATGCTCCAAAAATGATGGAACTTGCCCCCCGAGATATCGTTTCCCGTTCTGAAATGACAGAAATCCTTGAAGGCAGAGGATTTAAAGGACCCGATGGGCTTGACTATGTGCATCTTGACCTTACCCATCTTGGAGCTGACAGAATAAATAAGAGACTTCCTTTAATTAGAGAAGTTTGTATGAAATTTTTAGGGCTTGATCCAATTAAAGAACCGATACCAATAAGGCCTGTAGCGCACTATTCTATGGGCGGAGTGGAAGCAGACATCAATGGAAAAACTAACGCAGAGAACATTTGGGCTGCCGGGGAAGTCGCCTGTCATTCTCTTCACGGCGCAAACAGACTCGGGTGCAATTCAACTGCAGAATGTTTGGTTTATGGAGGAATTACTGGAGGAGAAATAGCAAAATATTTATTGAAAAACCCATCTATTCCAGATTCTCCCAAAAAATCTTTTGAGGAAGAAGAAAGGAAAATCTTTGACCACCTTATAAACAAAGAAGGAAGTGAAAATCCTTACCAAATAAAAAAAGAACTAAGAAAAACAATGGATGAAACGGCAGGGGTTTATAGAGAAGGCAATCTTTTACAAAAAGGACTAACCCGCGTCCGTGAACTGAAAGAGCAATTCAAAAAAATCAAAATTGAAGACAAATCAAAAATTTACAATTCAAATTTAATCAACGCGCTTGAAACAGAAAATTTGTTGGACCTTGCTGAAATCCTTCTAATGGCGGCTATCGAAAGAAAAGAATCAAGAGGAGGTCATGCAAGAACAGATTTTCCTAAAAGAGACGATGATAATTTTCTTAAACACACTTTAGTCAAATTGAATAACGGAAAACCCGAAATTTCCTACAAACCGGTGAAAATAATCCACTGGAAACCTGTTGAAAGAAAGTATTAAGGAGGGATAAATGGCGGAACTTAACCGTTATGACAATCGTTTGGGAGTGATGGGCTGGCTTTTTAAAGGCAGGTGGGGTTTTGAAAGATATCTTTACATTCTTCACAGAATCACAGGACTTGGAATTCTTTTCTACTTCTTAATGCATATTGTTGTGACAAGCTTGAGGGCTTTTGATATTTACCTTTGGACAGAAGGTGAATTTTTTCATCATCCTGTTTTCAGGTTCGGAGAATTTTTGGTATTCGCCGCTTTCGCCTTCCACGCATTCAACGGACTGCGCCTCGTCTTTGTTGAACTCGGCTTTGCCGTTGGCAAACCTATTGAGCCCGTCTATCCATATAAAACAAGTTTGACAAAGCAAAGACCATTATTTGTAATTATGATGATTTTTGCGTTTATACTTTTCGTCTTTGGAACATACGAATTCATAATATCAATGGGAAAGATGATTGGAGGCTGATATGAAAGAGACAAAATACTGGACTTTTCATATTTTTGCTGGGATCCTTCTTCTCTTCGTTTTGGGCTTTCATTTCCTTTACACCCACATTGGAGAGCTTCTTTTCAAAGAAAGCGACAATATCTCAAAAGAACTTTCTCAAGGAAGAGACGCGAAAACATCATTTCTTGTTTTCTTTATAATTCTTTTAGGGCTTGGCTTATATCACGGACTTTATGGATTAAAGAACATTCTTTTTGAGATTTTTTCATCTAAGGCGGTTCAAAAAATAATCGTCATTTTTATCCTGCTTCTCGGAATCGGTCTCTTCTTTTTTGGAAGCTATTCTTCATACCTTGCCCACAAAAATGCTGCCGCAAAAACGGAGGTGAGTCATGCCAAATGAAAAAAATGTAAAATTTTATATCAGGAGATACGACCCGCTTAAGGACAAAGAACCTTATTTAAGAAGCTACGATGTCCCAGTTTCAAAAGGGATGGTCGTTCTTGATGCACTTCACTACATCAGAGAAAATCTTGATCCATCTCTTGCGTGGAGATATTCCTGCAGAATGGGAGTTTGCGGTTCTTGCGGGATGCTGATCAACGGAAGCCCAACACTCGCCTGCAATACTCAGATATTTGATATTTCGGAAACAGAATTGACAATAGCCCCTCTTCCAAATTTCAGAATAATCAAAGATCTTGTCCCGGAACTCTCTCCGATGTTTGAAAAGCACAGAGAAATTTTGCCTTTTGTAGTGAGAGAAGAAAGTGAACTTGACGACCCCGAAGGAGAATTCTATCAGACACCAGAACAACTTGAAGAGTTCCTACAATTCACTTTCTGCATAAAATGCGGTTGCTGTATGGCAGCTTGTCCAACCCTTGCAACGGATCCCAACTACCTCGGGCCTCAGCCTCTTGCCCAAGCCCACAGATACAACAAAGACACAAGAGACGGAGGCAGAAAAGCAAGAAATCAAATAACCGGTTCAAATGACGGCGCCTTTAAATGTCACTATGCGGGAGAATGTTCGAGGGTTTGTCCGAAAGGCGTTGACCCTGCAAAAGCAATACAAATAATGAAGAGACAGCTTGTTTTTGACTTTTTGAAGATCAGCAAAAGCCAAAAGCCGTGTGAGAAACTGAAAGGACCCGGAAAGGGAGAAAAAAAAGATATACCTCCTGCACCTACATACACTGTGCAGGAATAAATGTATCTTGTTATTTGTAAATATATTTAGTCTAAGGAGAACCGATGAAAAAGTCCTTTTTATTAATCTTTTTAGTGTTGTTTTCTTTAAATTTTTTCTGCCTTGACCCCGTTGGTTATTCAGTCTTTTACGATTTATCTTCAAATTTAAAACCAACTCAACAAGAATTGACAGAAATTCTCAATTTTCCCGAATCAAGTTTTATAAAAATCCATTTAAGCAGACTTTTTTTGGGAGAGAAAGATGAATTTTTAATTTCTGGAAAAGATGAAGAGTATTCCGTTAAAGGTCCTTTCGATGGAGAAATATGGCTCCCTTCTGTCTCTTCAGATACAGTCTCCATAACTTTAAAAAGAAATTCAAGCAGTAATCCGTTTTTCGTGGTTGATGAAATTGGTCTTGGTTTACCTCAAAACTCCGGAAGAGTTGAAAGCATCTGTGAAAATGACGACAGAAAAAACCCAGTATGCTACGATGCTGTTATGCAAAGGGCTGGAGATCCCGTAGGAAGAATGCTTTTTCAATCTGGAGCAGGATGGTATCTTTGCACCGGCTCAATAATTTCTCCCAATAGCCATTTTTTGACAAACAACCACTGCATTGAAGATCAAGTTAGCGCCAACACTCTTGAAGTTTGGTGGAGATATCAATCTTCAACCTGCGAAGGAACAACAGGAACAAAAGAATATGTTTCAACAGGCGCGCAGTTTATTACTACAAACAAAAACCTTGATTTCACACTTCTTCAATTGACAGACCCAAAACCAGTGCAAAGTTATGGGTATATTCCATTAGATAATCGCCTTCCTATTCAAGGGGAAAGAATTTGGATTCCACAGCACGGAGGAGGTTCAATAAAGAAGTTTTCAGTTGAATCGGATATGGATCAAGGGGGATACGCTGTAGTTGACGATGACAACCTTGAAGGATGGATTGCAAATTCAGACTTTGGATATTATGCAGACACTGAAGGCGGTTCTTCCGGTTCTCCCGTTCTTGATTTGCAGAACAAAATTATAGGAATTCACCATTTCGGACTTCCTTCTGGATACACATGCGGAACATATATGAATCAAGCAGTAAAAATATCACTGATTTATCCGTTGATTGCAGATTACATCGGCGAACCTATTCCACCTCACATTATAAGCATAACCAAGGCAGCAGACCCTTTCAGGTTAATAATTCAGGGAGAAAACTTCAAGAACGGAATTTCTGTGTTCATCGGTTCATCAACAACACCTTGGCAGAATGTATCTTACAAAGGGGATACAAAAATCGTTCTTAAAAAGGGGAAATCTCTTAAATCAATGTTCCCCAAGGGAGAAGCAGTCCAAATAAAACTTGTAAATCCCGACGGAGGAACTGCATATACTACCTACAGCAGATAAAATGATTTCTCTTTTTTAATGCCTCTCTT
>JAAZNT010000160.1 GCA_012798145.1 Thermoanaerobaculaceae bacterium
ACACGCCTTTGGAAAACTTTTTCCAAAGTTTTCCACATTCCCACATCGCCTACTAACACCAAAAAAATTTCCCCAAAAAGGGACATTTCTAAATTGGTAATAAGGGGACATTTCTATCTTGGCTTGACAGTTAAATAAATCTTACTTGCCGTTTTTTATACTTCTATTTCTCGCTTTTTGAAATATAAAAAACAATAAAAACTTGACAAAATGAACCTCTGAACTTATATTATAACTGATAAGGAGGCTGTTTTCTTACCAAGAATTGAACATATAATAGAAAAAGTTAAAGCTTACAACCCTTCATCAAATGCGGATTTGTTGAGAAAAGCATATCTTTTCTCAGCAATGGCTCACGAAGGGGTCTTGAGAAGAGACGGACAACCCTACCTTAGCCATCCGATGAATGTTGCCAATATTCTTGCAGACCTAAAGATGGATGACATCGGTATTGTCGCAGGGTTTCTTCACGATGTTGTCGAAGATAATCACGCCGTTTCAATAGAAGCCATAAAAAAGAATTTCGGTGAAGAGGTGGCGGGAATAGTTGATGCGGTTACAAAAATAGAAAAGGATATTTTTTCCGATGAATCATTGACCAAAGAAGAAGTTGAAGTTGAAAGTCTCAGAAAACTAATTTTGGCAATGATCGACGACATCAGAGTCATTTTTGTAAAAATTGCCGACAGGCTCCACAATTTAAGAACAATGGAAAGCATGCCACCAGAAAAAGCACGTAAAAAAGCGCAGGAATGCCTCCAAATTTTCGCTCCAATAGCAAACAGACTCGGGCTTGGAAAAATAAAGAATGAACTTGAAGATTTGGCTTTCAAGTATGCTTATCCCGAAGATTACGAAATGATAAAAATAGCTCTTCAGGAGAAGAGAAGCTACAGCGAAAATTTCATTGAAGATATTAAAAAGCAGATTATGGAATTGATGACCGCAAACGGTCTTAAAGGCGAAATTAGCGGAAGAGTTAAACACCTTTACAGCATTTACAACAAAATATTGAGGCAGAACATCACTGTAAATGAAGTTTATGACTATATGGCTTTCAGAATTCTCGTTCCGGAAGAGAGGGATTGTTATGCAGTTATGGGTTTAATCCATAGCAAATGGAATCTCATTCCGGGGCGTTTAAAAGATTTCATTTCAAATCCAAAAGAGAACGGCTATAAATCTCTGCACACTTCCGTAATTGGTCCTTCGGGTCAACCGTTTGAAATACAAATAAGAACCTATAAAATGCATGTGGAGGCGGAAGAGGGAATAGCTGCCCACTGGAAATACAAAGATGGAAAAGGGATTGATGAGAAGGATGATTACATCATTAAATTTAGAGAGGAAATCAAGGAAATCGTATCCCAATCAGGAAGCGATCTTGCATCAAATCTCAACAGGGACTTGCATCCAAAAGATATTTATGTTTTGACCCCGCAGGGAAAAATAATTCATCTGCCAAGAGGCTCAACGCCTCTTGATTTTGCCTACCACATACACACAGAAGTTGGGAATCACTGCGCCGGCGCAAAAATAGACGGTAAAATGGTTCCTCTTAAAACAGAACTCAAAAGTGGTCAGAGGGTTGAAATAATAAAGAATCCCTCGGTGCATCCTTCACATGACTGGCTTGATATCGCCTTCACAACAAGGGCAAAATCAAAGATAAAGACTTGGCTGGCACAAAACGAGAAAATCCTCGCGATAGAAAGAGGAAAAGAAGTTTTTGAAAGAGAGTTGAGAAGGTTCAAGAAATCAACTAAAGATATTGAAAAAGACCCAGATATTCAGGAAGGTCTTAAAAAAGCCGCTGTTCCAGACATAGACTCCCTTTATGCTGAAATTGGATATGGAAAAATAGACGCAAGAGCATTTCTCAAGAGAATTTACGCCGAAGAAGAAAAAGAAGAGGTTCACATCAAGCAGGGGGCGACAAGAAAATCTTTTCCTGTTCCCGTTTCTCTGGGCGGGGAAAGCGATTATCTTTTCAATATTGCAAAGTGCTGTAATCCCGTTGTCGGGGATCAAATTAAGGGTTATTTTACAAAAGGAAAAGGGCTTGTCGTCCATAGGGCAACCTGCTCAAACATTAAGAGATTAAGCGAACTTTTCCCAGAAAGAACTGCAAATGTAAGTTGGAACGAAGAGAGCAATGAGAATATTTTTGAAATTCCGCTCTCAATTACTGTTAAAAACAGACGAGGCGTTTTAGGCGATGTCACTTCATTAGTCTCATCAGCAAACGCAGACATAATATCCTGTGACGCAAAATCGCTTGAAAAACAAGGAATGGGTGAAAAAGGCATAATCAAATTAAAAATAGTTGTCAAAAACAAAAGTCATTTTCTCAAAATAATAGACAAAATTAGCCAGGTGGAAGGAGTAGTTTCAATCTCAAGAAACGCCCCTTAGGTTTGTTCAATGCTTACAGATTTTATGTTAACAAATTCTCTTATTCCAAAATAAGATAGTTCTCTCCCAAAACCTGATGCCTTGACACCCCCAAAAGGAAGGCGCGGATCACTTTTCACCATTCCATTGATGAAGATTGTTCCCGCTTCAATTTCCGAAGCGATCTTTTCCGCTTTTTGAAGATCCCTTGTCCAAACTGACGCTCCAAGCCCAAACCGTGTGTGATTGGCAAGAAAAACCGCATCTTCCTCATTTTTTGCTTTTATTAAAGGCGCTACTGGAGCAAAAATCTCCTCTTCAAAACAGGTCATATCGGGAGTGACATTGTCAAGAATTGTGGGAGGATAAAAGTATCCCTTCCTTTCAATTCTTTTCCCGCCCAAAAGCAGTTTCGCCCCCTGCGATATTGACTTTTGAACCTGGCTTTCAACCTCTTCAAGAAGGTCTTTTCTCGCAATGGGTCCGACATCTGTCAAAGGATCAAGAGGATCTCCGATTTTAAGTTTTTTCATTTCTTCAACAAAAGCTTCTTTGAATTGTGCAAAAACATCTTCAACAATGATAAACCTCTTCGCCGCTATGCAGGACTGCCCGTTGTTTATTGTTCTCGCTTTTGCCGCCCACAAAGCCGCTTTCTCTATTTCCGCATCGTCAAGAACTATAAATGGGTCTGAACCTCCAAGTTCCAAAACTACCTTTTTAAGATTTTTTCCTGCTTCAGATGCTACAGCAATTCCTGCGTATTCACTTCCAGTTAAAGTCGCAGCTTTGACAAGCGGATTCTTAAGAAGATCCAGCGCTTTTTCTCCGCTTATTAAAAGTGAGCGAAAAAGATTTTCCGGGAAACCCGATTTCGCATAAATCTCCTCAATAGCCAAAGAGCACATAGAAACATTTGACGCATGCTTTAAAAGTGCAGAATTGCCAGCAACGACGGAGGGCGCAGAAAACCTGAAAACCTGCCAAAAAGGGAAATTCCAAGGCATTACGGCAAGAACAATACCTAAGGGATCAAATCTCACATAACTTTTTTGACTTTCTGTTTCAACAACCTGTGGTGAGAGAAATGTATCCGCTTTTTCAGCATAAAACTCCAAAGCCCAACAGCATTTGTCTATTTCAGAGTAAGATTGGGAAATCGGTTTTCCCATCTCTTCCGTCATAAGTTTTGCGATTTCCTCTTTTCTCTTAGTCAGCGTTTCTTTCAGTTTGATGTTAAAAACTTTTCTCTCGCTTATTGTTGACTCTTTCCACTTCAGATGCGCTTCTTGTGATTTCTTTACAATTTCTTCTATTTCCTTGTCGCTGTGAGGCTCAAAACTTTTAATCACCTCTTCCGTAGCCGGGTTAACCGATTTCATTTTTCACCTCCAAAAGGATTTTAAGTCCAAACGCCATTTTTTTCAAGGTTGTGATAAACTTATAAAATGGTGAAGGTTATTCGGGCAAGGAAATACGGCTTTTGCTCAGGCGTGAGGACGGCTATTCTTAAGGCGAAAAAATTTGCTTCGCAAAACAAAGAAGGAGCAATACTCGGTCAAATAGTCCACAACGAATGGGTTGTAGAAGAGATGGAGAGACTTGGCTTAAAAACCGTTGAAACCCTTTCAGAAGTTAGGAAACCCTATATCATTTTTTCTGCCCATGGAGTACCTCCCTCTTTTTACAAAGAAGCAGAAAGAGAAAAATTACAGGTCGTTGACGCAACCTGTAAATTCGTTCTTGACATTCACAAAGAATCAATGAAGGCGCTTTCTGAAGGAAAACATCTTGTTTTCATCGGAGATCCAAATCACAGAGAAGTCATCGGATATACTCACGACCTTAAAAAGGAGCAGTTCCATATCATTCAAAATGTCGAGCAGGCAAAAAAGGTCAGATGGGAAAAATATCCCGCTATAACAATTTTTTACCAAACAACGCTAAACGCAGATGAATATGAAGATGTCGTTTCATTCATTATGAGCAAAAACAGAAACACAAAAAAAACAGACACAATATGTTACGCTACAAAGGAAAACCAAAACGCCGCAAAAGAACTTGCCCAAAACCCTGATGTTGAAATCATTTTTGTCATTGGAGGAAAGAAATCGGCTAACACCCGCCATCTTTATGAAATCTGCAATGCGCTGAAAAAATCTTATCTAATTCAGGGAAAAGAAGACATCAAAAAAGAATGGCTTGTTGGGATCAAAGGGGTCGGATTGACAGCAGGCGCTTCCACTCCCGATAAAATCGTTGACGATGTTGAAGAGTATATAAAAAGAATCACATCTGAATAACTGCGTCCGCTTCTCTAACATAAAGTGGAATGATTCTTTCTTCACCCATCTTTCCTTCAAAAAAGTATTTGGAGGATTCTTCCGCTGCTATTTTGGCAAGATTGAGATTTTTATAAATTTCAAATTTGGAAGAAAGCCCCTCTTCAATTTTTGCCCCGCCTTTTAAGACAACAGCCCAATCAAGTTCTATTGCATAAATTTCAAGAGCGCCGTATTTGATAGTGTGGGGCTCGCAAAGAGGTTTGATTGTTTCTCCTTTTTTCTCAAATTTTTGACAGTAAAACTCGCCCTTCCTTGCATCAAGAAAACAAGCCCCTTTCCCTTCTCCCTTTGAAAACTTTGAAAGGCAGTATAGCGAAGAAAAAGTGAAAACAGGAACCTTCAATGCAAATTTGAAAGCCAGCGCTGTGGAAATCCCGACCCTCAAGCCGGTAAAAGAGCCCGGGCCTATTACAATTCCCACTGCCCTTATCTCTTCTATCCTTGTTGAAGATTTTTTTAAGATTTCCTCAATAGCCAGAGGAAGGCGACTGGCGTGGTTTTTAACTTCCTCTTCATAACAAAAATCTGCCTCCCCCTCCGA
>JAAZNT010000161.1 GCA_012798145.1 Thermoanaerobaculaceae bacterium
ACATTGTCGGAGCGGACTTTGTTGAACTCGCCCCGATTCCGGGACAACCTTCACCTGATTTTCTTGTCAGCAAATTGATTTATAAACTTATATGTTATCTTGAGGCAAAATCAAAATGAGCAACCCTTTTTATTCTATTATTGTTCCAGTCTACAACGAAGAGGAAAATGTTCAAATATTAACCAACGAGATTGTCTCAGTTATGGAAAAACTGAACAAGCCTTACGAAATAATTTACATTGACGACGGCTCCAAAGACAAAAGCCTTGAAATAATGAAAAAATTAAAATCTGAAAATCCTCAAATCAGAATAATTGTTTTTGAAAAAAATTCGGGGCAGAGCGCCGCCCTTGATGCGGGATTCAGAAAAGCAAAAGGCGAAGTAATAATCACAATGGACGCGGATCTTCAGAATGATCCAAAGGATATTCCTCTTTTGCTTGACGCCTTAAAAGAGGCAGATGCGGCTGTTGGATGGAGAGCGACAAGAAAAGATTCAATAAAAAAGAAAATAACTTCCAGACTAGGAAATTTTTTCAGAAACCTTTTTTTGGGGGAAAGAATACACGACACTGGATGCTCACTGAAAGCGTTTAAGAAAGAGACAATTGGGCGTCTTAAACTTTTTAAGGGTATGCACCGCTTTCTTCCTGCTCTTGTCACAATGGAAGGATATAAGGTTGTGGAAGTTAAAGTCAACCATAGACCAAGGGTTTATGGAAAAACGAAATATGGTTTTTTTGACAGATTTTTGACAGCCACGCCCGACCTTTTTGCTGTTATATGGATGAAGAGAAGAGTAATTCCATACAGGATTAAAGAGGAGATTTGAGATATGAATTCTTCTACTTTCTTTACTCCGCAAAAATTGTGGATCGCCTTTGGGATTTTCGGTCAACTCCTCTTTTTTATGCGTTTTTTTGTTCAATGGCTTGCAAGCGAAAAAGCAAAAAAAAGTGTTGTTCCGGTCTCTTTTTGGTATTTTTCAATAGGCGGCGGAGTCGTGTTGCTTTCCTATGCTATCTACCGCCTTGATCCTGTTTTTATCCTTGGACAAGCCACAGGCCTTTTTATCTACATCAGAAACCTTGTTTTAATAAAAAAATATGATAACGGAACAAAAAAGTTTGAAGGATAAGAAACTTTTACTTTTGCTCCTCATATTTATTGTTCTTGAACTTTTTCTTATAATTTTGCGCGGGGTGTGGGCTCCAGATGAGGCAAGATACTCCCGCGTAGCATACGAAATGAAGGAAAAACAAAGCTTTCTTATTCCCTATTTAAATGGGGAGATCTACAGAGAAAAGCCGCCTTTGTTTTTTGACCTTGCTATTTTAATCTCAATTTTTGATAAAACAGTGCCTCATTATTCTGTCAAGTTGGTTTCACTAATTTCCTCTTTGGCAGTAATCTTTTTGTCAATATTAATCGCGAAGAAATTTGGCTTAAGAAAAATAATTCTTGTGCCTTTAATTTTAATTGGAACCCCGAAGTTTCTTTGGCAAGCGCAATTTGGCCAGATTGATATGCTTTTGTGCGCATTTGTTCTTTTGCAATTTTTTATCGGAATTTCAATAATTGAAAAGAAAGACCGCTCTTATATTAAACTTATTATTTTAGGTTTCACTTCATTTCTTGCTATTGCATCAAAAGGACCAGCAGGCGTTTTGCCTGTTTATATAGCTTTAATTATTTGTTTAATATTTGTCAAAAGACCTCATTTAACCTTGGATTTTGGAGGAAGCATTCTCGTTGCCTTGGCTTTTACTGCAATTTGGCTCTATTTTTCTGGATTGTCAGCTGGTTTTGATTATCCAAAATCTCTTATTTTCAAACAAACTTTTACAAGATATCTTGAACCTTGGCACCACTATGCTCCTTTTTACTATTATTTTCAGGTTGTTTGGGCAGACGGTTTTCCTTTCATCTTTTTGTTTGTTCCGGCAATAATTCAAACTTTTAAAGAACGCTGGTTGAAGGAAAAACAGTTTTTATATACTTTTATTTTAATAGTTGTCTATCTGCTCTTTTTCTCCGCATCTTCTGGAAAAAGAAGTGTTTATATTCTTCCAATTTACCCTTTGATAGCAATATATCTGTCTTTTGCCATTGAGAAATGGATGGTTTGCGGTTTTCCTAAAAAGTACCTTGCCATTTTTTCTTCAATTATAGGACTAATTCCTATTATTTCAGTTCCATTTTTGCTTAAAAAGATAAATTATATTTTTTCTGATGAAATTGTTATTCTCCTTTGTGGAATTATCTCCTTTATTATTGGAATTACAATTTTTCTATATTATCTTTTAAAGAAAATTGAGTTTTACCCGCAGATATTGACTATCTTTTCCTTGCTTTTGATGTTTTCAGCTCTTCCTACTGTTCATTCCCTTGATAATGTTAAAGTTCCCTATGATGTTGTATCTTCAGTAAAACCTTTCACTAAATGCGGTATAAAGGTTGGAGTTTTCCCAAATCTTTTGCCTTCAATAAATTATTACCTTGAATCTAACACAGAAGTATTTAAAAATCAAGACATTGAATCAGCAAAGACTTTTTTAACAAAAGGCAATCTTCTTTTGGCAAAAGAAAAAGATGCTCCTAAAAGCATAAAAAGCATCTCAACTATAATTTGGCAGGGTGCTATCGGCGACGATACCTATCTGCTTCTTGCCTCGAAATAATCATCCTCTTGGCATTGGCAGGAGCGCCCCTCCTGAACAGCAAAGGTCAACTCCGGTATAATGTCTGCTTGCTTCGCTTGCCAAAAAAAGAATCCCATTAACAACATCTTCACTTTCTGCCACTCTTTTTAGAGGAATGTTCTTAATTATGTCAGCTTCTTTTACTTTAAGTGTGTCTTCTGACATAGGAGTTCGCACCCACCCCGGCGAAACAACATTCACCCTGATTTTTGGAGCAAGTTCCTGAGCAATCGAATAGACAAAAGACTGAACCGCCCCCTTGCTTCCAGCATAGTGGCTATGGAATGGTTCGCCTCTTTCTCCTGCTGTAGAGCCAACAAATATGATTGAACCTTTATCCATAAATTTAAGGCATTCTCTAACAAGATAGTATGATGAAAAGGTGTTAACTTTAAAAATGTTTTCAAGTGTTTCTCTGCTTATTGACATAATTGGCCCATCGTTCCATATGCCTGCAGAATGAACAAGTATATCAATTTTTCCAAGTTTTTTAGATGCATCCTCAACAAGTTTCACACACCCTTCTTCAGTTGAAAGGTCAAAACCGCCAAAATGAAGGTTCTTGCTAAAAGATAAATCCTTGAGCGGTTTTTCGTTTGTATTATATTGTCCAAAAACAATAGCGCCTTGATTCAAAAAACTTTTTACACATTCAAGCCCAATTCCGCTTGAACCACCAGTAATGATAACTTTTTTTCCTTTAAGATCATCGTAAACGACAGCACACATATATTCCTCCTTATCTATAATTCCAAAACAAGTCCATCGAAGGCAGGTTCAATATCTGACGGAAGTTTTCCTTTTAGTTCGTCGTAATCGACCTGATGTCCAAGATGAACCAAGTAAGCTTTTTGTGGATTTATTTGTCGGATGACATTTATTGATTCAGATACTGTCATATGAGTTGGATGTTCCGGTTTTTCTCTTAAAGCATTAATGATCAGAATTTCACAGCCTTTTGCTTTTAAAATTGTTTCTTCTGGAACTTTTTTGCAGTCTGTTAAATAACACAGCTTCCCTATTCTGAAACCGGTGACTTCTTGAAAGCCGTGGTCGCCTTTTAAAGGAATCAAGTTTAAAGGACCAACGGAGAATTCTTTTTTTATTTCAATCAATTCAATCTCTGGAAGACCTCCCCCTTTGGGAATACCTTCCTCAAAACAATACCATAAACTTCTTTTTATACCGTCTATTGTTGATTTGGTAGCGTAGATCGGAAGCGGCTTTTTGTTTAAGTAACTGTATATTCTTGTTTCATCAAGACCTAAAATATGGTCTGCATGGGGATGAGTTATTGCTATAGCATCAACCTTGTCAATGGAATACAGAAGTGCTTGCTGTCTTAAATCTATTGTGGCGTCTATGAGCAAAGAAAAATTTTTTTCGCTAATCCAAAGAGATTGTCTTAATCTTTTATTTTTTGGTTTGTTTGAAGAACAAATTCTGCATTTGCAACCAATTACTGGGACCCCTGTGGAGGTTCCCGTGCCTATAAAAACGACCTTCATAAACCCTCCAAAATAATTATACCATAAATTACGACACATTAAAATCTGTAAAATGACATAAAATAAATAATAAAATATGTATAATGACAAAACTTGACTTATTTCCTTTTAGACATTATATTTTTATTTGGAGATTGA
>JAAZNT010000162.1 GCA_012798145.1 Thermoanaerobaculaceae bacterium
GTGAGATGCAAGGAAGACGAGGGTGGGCAAACCGGAGGTGAACTTATGTTCATTGAGGATTTGACCCCCGAAGTCTGACGCAGCAGATTACCCCCCACCGCCGGTGCACTCGTTTGATGTTTTAAAAGAGATTGATGAACTTTAGGCAGGCTGGAAATGGCGAAGCCATTTACAGAAACATAAGAAAAAAGATTCTGCAAAATGAAATTTTGTAAGAAGATTTTTGATTATGTTTCAGGTTGCCGAAGGCAAACTGCCTGCCGATTGATAGGTTTATTATCTTCCATATTATCAAAGCAATCTCTAATCGCTTGTTAAAGTTTTTTTAATGACAAATCTATGTTTAATATTTCTTCGACAACTTTATCTATCGCTTCGCCTGCTTTGCTTCTGAAAGACTTCTGGCAAAGATAAGCAAGGGCGCTCTCTTCGGGGTTGATTTCCCAAACAACCGCTCCTCCACTTGCCGCTATTCTTGCAAGAGACGCCGCTGGTTCTACAACTCCAGATGTTCCAATGACAAGGTAAAGGTTAGCCCTTCTTGCTTCAAGCAAAGCGCGTTTAAAAATGTCGTGAGGAAGAGGTTCTCCAAACCATACAATTGCGGGCCTCAACATTCCTCCGCAGGAACATCTTGGAGGAAGTTCTTCGAAAAGTTCGAATGTCTCTTCCTCTTTTTGACATTTTGTGCAACGGACTTTCCACAAACTTCCGTGAAGTTCAAGAACATTTTTCGTCCCCGCCCTTTGGTGAAGCCCGTCAACATTTTGCGTCGTTACACAAACATTTTCTTCACCCATAATCTCTTGAAGTTTTGCAAGACCAATATGCCCTTTGTTTGGTTTGCAGGAAAGCGCCTGCCTTCTTCTTGCTTCATAAAAACTCCAAACAAGAAGAGGATTTTTTCTGAAGCCCTCCGGCGTAGCAACTTCTTCTATTGAATGGTTTTCCCACATTCCGCCCATTCCTCTGAATGTTGCTATTCCGCTTTCTGCAGATATTCCCGCCCCAGTCAAGCAAGCGACTTTAAAATTATTTTTCATTAAGCGCTTCCTCCAATTCCTTCAAACTTATTTTTCCTTCGCGAAGAATTTTTATTCCTTCTTTTTGAATTTCAATGACTGTAGAGGGCTTACCTTCCTTTGTTTTTCCCCCGTCAACTATTAAAACATCAGGATATCTCCCAAAATAGAAAAGCGCTTTTTCGAAAGATTTCGCTTCTTCTCTTCCCGATTTATTAGCAGATGTTACTGCAAGAATATCCCCGAACTCCTGAAGAATTTCAAGAGCAGTTTCGCACTTTGGGATCCTTAATCCGATTTTTTTAAATTCGGGATAAAACCATTTGGGAATAGTTCTCTTTCTTTTTAAAAGCATCGTCAAAGGTGCGGGAAAAAATTTGTTGGCTATTGCAAATTCTTCTTTTTCAAACTCAAAATATTTTTTTGCTTCTTCCAAAGAAGCGCACATTATTGCTATGGGCTTTTTTTCTTCCCTCCCTTTAAGTTCAATAATTCTTTTAATATTCTCTTCCCTTTCAAGAGAAGCGCCTATCCCATATACTGTTTCAGTAGGAAAAACAACAACCATTCCTTTCTTTAAATGTTCCGCTACCTTTTTTGTATAATTCTTTTCCCTTTTTGAAACCAGCATTTGCTGACCTTCTTAAATATTTTTCTCAGGAGCAAATTTAAGTCCATAACAATCGCAAAACTGCTCTATCTTCTTAATAAAATCAATTTGCTTGAAAACATCAGAATCATTTTCGGAAAAGAAAGCCAATTCAACTTTCTCATACGACAGTTTTATTTCTGGAAAAGATTCCCTACTTATCGCCTCTAAACTGACTGCTTCAACAAATTTGAGCGCGTTGATGTGACTATCAAATATAAATGCTTTTGTGATTGATTTTTCTGACGCCTTCCAGTCCTTGAAATTTTCAAGTTCCTTTTCAATGTAAGGCAGAAGTTCTTTTAAAATCATCTCCCCTCCTTTGCTCTTCGCCACTCTGCAGTTGAAAAAGCGTCTATCGAAAGTTCAGAATTTACTCCTTTTTTCCATTTATTGAATGCGTTAAAGCCAACCATTGCGGCGTTGTCTGTGCAATATTTTAAGGGAGGAATTGAATAGCATAATCCCCTCTTTTCCGCTATTTCTGTAAACCTCTTTCGCAAAAGGGTATTTGCCGCCACTCCTCCCGCCAATGCCACAGAGTTTGGTTTATAAAATCCTATCGCTTTTTCAGTCCTGTCAATTAAATGCTCAACTATACTTTTTTCAAACGATGCAAGAATGTCAAACACCCATTTAGGAAGATTTTCTTCGTCAAATTTTTCAAGAGATAAATTGTTTTTTTCAAGTGTGCAAATAAATGATGTTTTTAATCCTGAAAAAGAAAAGTCGCTTCCCTTTTTCATCTTCGGCTGGGGAAATTTGAAAGAGTCGGGGTCTCCCTTTCTTGCGAGTTTGTCAATCAAAGGGCCTTGTGGATAGGGAATTTTGAGCTTCTTTCCCGCTTTGTCAAACGCCTCCCCTGCGGCGTCGTCTCTAGTCGCTGAGATGAGAGAAAAATTTTCAAAATCTTCTGCATAAAAAAGGTGGCTATGCCCTCCTGAAACGACAAGAATGATTGACGGAAAAGTAATATCTCTTTTTTCAATCCAAGGCGATGTCAAATGCGCCTCAATATGGTTTATCCCGTAATATGGAACTTTCAAAGCGTAAGAGAGCGCTTTTGCAAAGCTGAAGCCCACAAGGACAGAGCCTAAAAGCCCCGGCCCTCTTGTTGATGCCACTGCGCCAATATCTTTGACATCAACGCCCGCCTGCAAAAGAGACTCTTGAAAAACAAATGGAATATTTCTTAGATGCTCTCTGCTCGCTATTTCCGGCACTACTCCGCCGAAAAGTTTGTGGGCTTTCAATTGAGACGAGACAACATTTGACAACACATCGCCACTGTCGCTCAAAAGAGCGACCGATGTGTCATCGCAGGATGTCTCTATGGCAAGCAAAACAGACATCAGAATTCTTTCATAAGTTTTTTAAGCCCTTTCAAATATGGGGCTTTGACAATACCTTTTTCTGTTATTATCGCAGTTATGTATTTTGCGGGAGTTATATCAAAACCGTAATAGAGCGTTTTATAAGATTTATTAAAAATATTTTGGGCAAGGAGAGAGAAGAAC
>JAAZNT010000163.1 GCA_012798145.1 Thermoanaerobaculaceae bacterium
ATAAAGAACATTGTCTCAACATCAGCGGTGGAAGTCAGCGGGGAAAATGCAGAAGCGGTAATTCGTGGTTTTATAATTAAAATTCAGGAAACCCAAGATCCTTCAGAACAGCGCTCAATTGTTCAGGATCTTTATGATGACTGTCTCTCTTTTGGTTTAAACCCCTCTCCCGATATAGCGGAAATTTTTCTTGCGATGGCTATTCAGTCAAAGCAAAAGGGGGATCTTGAGGGCTTCAGCAGGTATCTTGATTATGGACTTATGTTTGACCAGAAAAATCCCGCCATCCATCAAGCCCTTGCGACAGTAACTCTTGAAAACAAGGGGCTTTTGTCGTTTGAGTATTTTTTTCAAGCATTTGCTGGATGGCTCTATTCTTTCACTAACTTTGAAAGCAGATATGTTGCTCTTGCCAACCTTGCGCTCTGGGTTAGAACATTCAGTTTCTTTCTTCTTGCGGTTATATCAGTCATTTTGTTTATAAGATACAATTCGCTTGTTCGCCACGATGTAGAGGAGAAACTTCAATGGGACGATGAAAAACTAAAAAAGACAGCAGGTTATCTTTTACTTTTTTTACCCTCTATAATTTTGCTTTCAGGTTATTGGCTTGTTGTCTATTGGGCGTCGATTTTCTTAATTTACGCCAGATGGCAGGAAAAAATAATAACGATTTTATCTGTTTTGCTCTTCCTTGTTTCCGGGATGCTTTCCCTTAATCTCCAGCATGAGCTTTTCCTTTCAATGTATCCGCCCCATTTTTCAAATGTAAGATGTTATTCAAACAGGATTGACATCGGCCCCGATATGATTCTTACATCTCATACTGACCCTAACGATCCCCTTTCAGACACATATACTTTTGTTCTTGCCAACAGGTATCTTCTTCATAGAAGCTATGTTCAGGCGGAAAAGCTTTATAGCGAACTTCTAACAAGGAAGCCAGATGATCCTTACATTATGAACAATCTTGGATGTCTCTATTTTTACCAGCAGAGGATAGCCGAAGCGATCAACGAATGGAGCAAAGCAATAGATGCAAAACCAAATTTGGCTGTGGCCTATCTCAACAGGTCTTTAGGGAAGAACAAACAATTTGATTTTGAAGGAGCAAAAGAGGATCAGGATAAATGCCGCTCTTTAGATCCTGTTTTATATCAGCAATTTACAGAAACTCAGATTGACGAATTAATTCCCCTTCCATATTATCCTTCCCTCGAATCCACAAGAACTATGGCACTGGAACAATTCAAGCATTTCAACAAAAGTCTTCAAGGTCCTTTAAAACCTACTCAATCAAAAGTTGCCCTGTTGTATAGGCCTGCATTTTCTATTGGAACAATCGTTTTCTTCGGAGCAGCTCTCTTTACTTTGATGACAAAAAAGAGGGAAAAATTCGCAAGGGCTTGCTATAAATGTGGCAGGGCGTATTGCTCCCTTTGCAAGACCTCACTGGAGTTTGAATCATTTTGCGGGCAGTGTGTCCATCTTTACATAAAACAAGATGGCGTTTCTCCCCAAGCGCGCATCCAGAAAAACTATGAAGTTGAAGTTTTTAACAAAAAAGGAAAGATTATAAGGGCAGTTCTTGCGCTTCTTTCTCCCGGAGCGGGACATATTTGGGAAGGGCACATTTCTTCCGGTTTTGTCATTTTGATTTTATGGCTTGCCTTTTTATCCGGCTTTGTTTCAAGGATTTTTTCCTATCCGATGCCTTTTGCCGCTGTGGGAGGAGCTACTCATAGCGCTTATAATTTCATAGCGATTTTGTTTATGGTTGTTTTGTGGTTCCTTTTTGGACTTGCAAAGGCTCTGTCAAGACAAACAGCCAATATTAGTTTATTGAGGAGGAAAATATGGCTCTTACGGGAACACTCGGAGATTTTCCTGTTCCAGATATACTTCAATTGATCGCGCTTCAGAAAAAAACGGGCTACCTTACGCTGAAGGCAAGCGAAAATGAGGTGGTTACTGTCACATTTCTTGACGGAATGATTGTTGGCGCTGATTCTCTGAATAAAAGATTAGAAGAACGCCTTGGGCATGTTTTGACAAAAAGCGGGAAACTCACAAGGGAAGAATTAAGCAAAGCGCTTGAAATTCAAAAAAGAACCGTGCAGAGGTTGGGTTATATTCTTGTTACGGAAGGGTTTATTGAAAAAGAAACATTGAAACAGGCGCTTGCAATTCAAATGCAGCAAACAATTTACAGACTGTTCAGATGGAAAACAGGGGAATACAATTTTCAGCCGCAGGAGCATGTTGATTGGGACAAAGACAATGTAGAGCCGATGAGCACAGAAAGCATAATGATGGAAGGGGTCAGAATTGTAGATGAATGGCCTCTTATTGAAAAAAAGATCCCCAATTTTGATGTTGTTTTTGAAAAAATTCCTCTTCCCCAGCCGCCAATTGTTGACGAGAGGGCGGAATCAATAGGTCTTGAAGAAGCATGGGATGCCTTTGGAGATTTCTCAGCTTCACACAAGAAAGAAAGCAAGAAAGCGTCAGACGGCGTGGTAAGACTTTCTCAAGATGAAATGGCTGTTTACCAAAAAGTCAATGGAATACTAACTGTTCAAGAATTGATAGACCATTGCGGCATGTCAGAATTTGACACCTGCAAAGCCCTTTTTGAACTTCTAAACAGACAATTGATAAAGAAAGTGGAGGCAGCTGTTTCTCCTGAAGAAGAAGAAGAAAAAATGCCCGTAAGAATGCTTCAAGGGCTGGGAATTGTTGCGCCATATATTCTAATTGTTTGGGTCATTCTTTCAGTTTTGCTTATACCTTTTCACCCTTTAGACCATTTCCCCTCCAAAATGAGTCCTTATGTTAAGGATCATCATGTTGTTGCAACAAGGATACTAATACACAAAGCAGAAAAAGGCGTTTGGATATATCAAATTTTTAACGGAGACCTTCCCCCGTCTCTTGAAGGGGTTGCTGAAGAAGGAATCCTTCAGAACAAGGATTTGTACGACGCTTCGGGAAATCCGCTCATTTACGAATCAACAGAAGAGGGCTACACTCTTGCAGGCAAGAGCAGCGATGGAAATCTGATGGATGACCTAACATTATATTCTGTTAAATCAGGGGATTAAGCATAGCGATTTGACAAAACAGAAATTTTATGATATGTTGTTAATGTTTCGTTAGTTTTTTGTAGTGTGTTTGTTTTTTTTAAGGAGTAGTAAATGGCAGAAGGAAAAGTTAAGTGGTTTGATGAGAAAAAGGGTTATGGATTCATCACGACAGATGGTGGCAAGGATGTGTTTGTTCACTACAGCGCCATTCAGGGCGATGGGTTCAAAAAGTTGGTTGAGGGTGAAAGAGTCTCTTTTGAAGTAAAAGAGAGTCAAAAAGGGCCTCAGGCAGAAAAAGTAACGCATATTCGTTAAACCATAAAAAGACCTTTTAAAAGGGGGACCAAAAGGTCCCCCTTTTTTTATGCCCAAATAAAAAATTGAACTTGAGATTTTTCTTAGTTAGATTTATCATAACCTATTTGAAGGGATATTCTAAAAAAGAATGGTAATTTTATTTGCAGAAAAGAGCAAACCCGCAGATATAGCAAAAGCGAAGAAGATTTTGGAAAAAGCGGAAGTGGATTTCATTTTTCAAAAATCGGGGAAAAACAGCGCTTTTGTGCTTCCTGCTTCTCTTTCCCAAAAGAAAATAGAAGAAATAAAAAAATTAGTTAAAGTTGAAGTAATTTTCTTAAATGAGAAACAGCCATTTCTTTCTTCTTTGCGCTATATTGAAAAGAGAAAAAAAATCAAAATTTTGAATTGGAAATGGGAAGAAGATCTGCTTTTTTTTGCCGTCGGACCTTGTGCGGTTGAAAACGAAAAAGTCCTTGAAACTATTGCAAAAACAGCAAAGAAATGCGGGGCAAAAATTTTAAGAGGTGGCTCTTTCAAACCCAGAACAAGTCCCTATTCCTTTCAGGGACTTGGCGAAAAAGGATTAAAAATTCACAGAAAAATTTGCGACAAGTTTGAACTTTTTATGATGAGTGAGGTTCTTGACAGAAGCGATCTTCCACTTGTAAGCAGTTATTCTGACATAATTCAAATTGGCAGTAGGAATATGCAAAATTTCCCACTTTTGAAAGCGGCAGGAAAACTAAATAAACCGGTTTTGCTAAAAAGAAATTTTGGCTCAACCAGGGAGGAGTTTCTGCTTGCGGCAGAATATATTCTAAGCGAAGGAAATGATAAGGTAATTCTTTGTGAAAGAGGTGTCAGAGTATTTAATCCTGCCGCAAAGAATGTTTTTGACCCGGCCTCTTTGCAAAAATTTAAAGAGGAAACTTGGCTTCCTGTTGTAGTTGATCCTTCCCATTCGGCGGGAGATTTTAGATATGTTGGGACAATAGCAAAATCAGCGATTGTTGCCGGGGCTGACGGGCTTATGATTGAAATTCATCCCGAACCCCAAAAAGCGTTTTCTGATGACCAGCAGGCGCTAACATTGAGTGATTTTGAAAAACTTGTTGCAGAATTGAAGAAAATATGTCAAGCGGTGGAAAAAAGGATTGAATAATGCTCAGAATTTTTAACACATTAAGTAGAAAAGTTGAAGAATTTAAGCCCCTTGATTACCCGAAGGTAAAAATGTATTCCTGCGGGCCAACAGTTTATGATTATGCCCACATAGGAAACTTCAGGACTTTTGTCACTGTTGATTTTTTAAGAAGATATCTAAAATGGAAAAAATATGAAGTTTTGAGCGTTATGAATATAACCGACATAGACGACAAGACGATAAAAAAATCAAATGAAGAAGGAGTATCATTAAAAGATGTAACTTTAAAATATGAAAACGCTTTTTTTGAAGATTTAGAAACGCTTAATTGTGTCAGATCAGATATACATCCGAG
This sequence comes from Thermoanaerobaculaceae bacterium, assembly GCA_012798145.1. GTDB lineage: Bacteria > Acidobacteriota > UBA4820 > UBA4820 > UBA4820 > UBA4820. The sequence continues at coordinate 4,886 of JAAZNT010000163.1, forward strand.
GGCGACTGAGCATATTGAAGAGATGATTGAACTTTGCAAAGACCTTGAGAAAAAAGGTTTGACCTATATTTCACAAGGCTCTCTCTATTACAGAATATCAAATTTTGAAAAATATGGCATTTTGAGCAAGATTGATAAAGAGGGCATCCTTGAGGGAGCAAGGATCGACAGCGATGAATACGAAAAGGAGTCAGCAAGGGATTTTGTCCTTTGGAAAGGGAAGAAAGAGGGAGAGCCATATTGGAGCAGTCCTTGGGGAGATGGGAGACCCGGGTGGCACCTTGAATGCTCTGCTATGAGCAAAAAATATCTTGGAGAAGTATTTGACATCCACACTGGTGGAGTTGACTTAATATTCCCACACCATGAAAACGAAATAGCCCAAAGTTGCGGGGCTACAGGGCTTGAGCCCGTCAAATACTGGTTTCATATTGAACACCTTCTTGTCAACGGGGAAAAGATGTCAAAATCAAAAGGCAATTTTTTTACATTAAGGGACTTACTTCAAAAAGGTTTTGACCCGATGGCTATAAGATTCCTGCTTTTGAGTGTTCCATACAGAAAAAGACTCAATTTCACTCTTGAGGGAATAGATTCTGCAAAAAGTTCAATAAAAAGAATAGAAAGTTTCAAGATTAGAATTGAGGATGAGAAAGAAAAATATCAAAATATAGAATCTCAATCCAATTTGGAGGAACTTAAAAACCACAAAAAAAGGTTTGAGGAAAGTCTTGAGGACGATCTCAACACAGCGGAAGCGCTGGGAGGCATTTTTGAATATATCAGAGAAGCGAACAGTTTGATGGACAAGGGGGAGTTTTCAAAAGAGGGAGTGAATTTGTCTTTTGAACTGCTTTCAGAATTTGAGGAGATTTTTGGAATATCTATTAGTAGAAGAGAAAGTTTGGAAAAAGAAGTTGAAAGAAAAATATTGGAAAGAGAGGAAGCAAGAAAAAAGAAAGATTTTGCTCTTGCTGATAAAATAAGAAACGAATTGAAGGAAAAAGGCGTTATCCTTGAAGACACGCCAAAGGGAGTAAGATGGAGGAAAGAATGAAACAAAAGGAGATCAAAAGAAAAGAAATTCTTGACGCCGGCGGAATTGCGAGATCTTTGTCCCGGCTTGCCCTTGAAATATTTGAAAGACAGCAGGGACAAAAAGATTTTGCTTTTATAGGAATCCAAAGAAGAGGCTTTCCTTTGGCAAAAAGAATCGCACAAAAACTTAAGGAGATGGAAAAACTTAACATAGAAGTCGGCGCTCTTGATATCAATCTTTACAGAGACGATTTTTCAACTGTTGGAACCGCTCCTGTTTTGAGAGGCACAAATGTTCCATTTACAGTGGAAGAAAAAACAATAATTTTGGTTGACGATGTTCTTTTTACAGGAAGAACCATTAGAGCAGCCCTTGAAGCGATAGTTGACATAGGCAGACCTAAAAAAGTTGAACTTGCTGTTTTTGTTGACAGAGGCCATAGAGAACTTCCCATCCAGGCGGACTATGTCGGGCTCTCCCTCAACACAAGACGGGAAGACCATGTTGAGCTTTATCTTACTGAAACTGACGGAAAAGACTCTTTGATACTTGAAAGCGGAAAATAGGAGAAAAAAATGAAATTAGGCAAACATCTTCTTGGAATTGAAGGATTGTCAAAAGAAGAAATAAACCTTATTCTTGACACCGCCGAAAAAATGAGAGAGGTGGCTGAAAGGCCCATAAAGAAAGTGCCCGCTTTAAGGGGAAAACTGATTGTAAACCTCTTTTTTGAACCGTCAACAAGAACGAGGTCTTCTTTTGAAATAGCGGAAAAGCGCCTTTCAGCAGACACATTGAATTTTTCCACCGGGACAAGTTCTGTGCTAAAAGGAGAAACCCTGCTTGACACAGTTTTAAACATAGAAAGAATGCAGCCGGATGCTTATGTGATGAGGCACGCTTCACCGGGCTCTTGTGGATTTATAACAAATTACATTAAAGGGTCGGTTATCAATGCTGGAGACGGCCCTCACGAACATCCAACCCAAGCCCTGCTTGACGCTTTGACGATCAGGCAGAAGAAGGGCGGATTTGAAAAACTTGATGTTTTGATCTGCGGCGACATAACCCATTCAAGAGTTGTAAGGTCTAACATACATCTGCTTAAAACAATGGGGGCGAATGTCACGGTTTCGGGTCCTGCTACAATGATTCCTCCCTATATTGAAAAAATGGGAGTAAAAGTTGAAACAAATTTTGAAAAAGCACTCTTGAAAAAAGATGTAGTGATGATGTTGAGGATACAGCTTGAAAGGCAGGAAAAGGCGCTCTTTCCATCGTTGAAAGAGTATTTTCTGACATACGGGCTTACAGAAGAAAGATTCAAACTTTGCGACAGCAAGTGTATAGTTATGCATCCCGGCCCAATTAACAGAGGGGTGGAAATTGCTTCCGAAGTTGCGGACTGCAAAGATTCGGTGATTCTTGATCAGGTTGAAAACGGCGTTGCGGTAAGAATGGCTGTATTGTATTTGCTTTTGGGCGGAGGCGAAAATGAAACTTCTAATTAAAAACGGAAGAGTGATTGACCCGCAAAACGGAATTGATGAAACGCTTGATATTTTAGTATCAAACGGAAAAATTCTTTCTGTTGACAAAAAAATATCTGTTTCAAAAGATGTTGAGACATTTGATGCAAGCGGTTTTATTGTCGCTCCGGGCTTCATAGACCTTCACTGCCACTTGAGAGAGCCGGGGTATGAAAGAAAAGAAACCATAGAAAGCGGTTTGAACGCTGCTCTTTATGGAGGTTTTACGGCTGTTTGCTGTATGGCAAACACCAATCCTGTAAATGACAACGCAGGAATAACAAATTTCATTTTGGAAAAAGCGAAAAAAGTCAGCAAAGTTAAGGTTTACCCTGTTGGTGCTTTAAGCAAAGGACAAAAGGGAGAAGAGCTTGCCAATTATGCAGAAATGAAGCAGGCTGGGGTTTGGGCTGTTTCAGACGATGGCAATCCTGTTATGAACACCGCTTTAATGAGGCATTCCCTTGAATACGCCGGTTCTTTGGGACTTTTGGTGATAGACCACGCCGAAGACAAATACCTTTCGGAAGGCGGAGCAATGAACGAAGGCGAAACTGCAACACGACTCGGATTGAGAGGAATTCCTTCTGAAGCGGAACTTATACAAGTAAGGAGAGACACAGCGCTTTCAAGATTGACGGGACAGAGAATTCACATTGCGCATGTTTCTTCAAAATATTCGGTTGAATCCATAAGAGTTGCAAGAAAAAGAAAAATTATGGTTACAGCAGATGTTACGCCCCACCATTTCACTCTAACGGAAGAAGAAGTTAAATCTTTTGATACCAACTACAAAATGAATCCTCCCTTGAGGACAGAAGAAGACATAAAGGCGCTTGTTGAAGGTTTGAACGATGGAACTATAGACTGCATTGCGACAGACCACGCTCCTCACGCTTATGAGGAGAAAATGGTAGAGTTTGACAAGGCACCAAATGGAATAATCGGCTTTCAAACAGCCGTTCCCCTTGCCATAGAAAAACTTGTTTTGAACGACCAAATATCGCTAAAAAGGATGGTTGACGCCTTCTCCTCCGCTCCTGCAAGAATTATCGGGCTTCAAAACAAAGGCAACCTTTCCGTTGGAAGCGACGCCGATTTGACAATTTTTTCACTGAGAAAAGAAACTCTTTTGAAGAAAGAGGATATCAAATCTCTTAGCAAAAATTCACCCTTCATCGGGAGGAAGATCAAAGGCGCTGTGATGGCGGTAGTTATTGACGGGAATTTATTCAGACTGAGGGAAAAATAGTTGGGCAAAAGGGAAATTTATTTTGAATGCGAAGCTTGCGGAGCGAAAAGCCCAAAATGGCTTGGAAGGTGCCCGTCCTGCAGCGCTTGGGATTCATTTGTTGAAGTTAAAGAAAAAAAAGACGACCCATTTGTTACAATTCAGGAAAAAAGCCAGAAACTTTCCGAGATAGAAGAAAAGAGTTTTCAAAGAATTTCAACTGAAATATCGGAATTTGACAGAATTCTTGGAGGGGGAATCGTTGAGGGGTCGACAATTCTCTTGGGCGGCGACCCCGGAGTGGGAAAATCAACCCTACTTCTTCAAACTTTGGGAAACATAGGAAAAAGCAAAGTCGTTCTTTACTCAAGCGCTGAAGAATCTTTGGCTCAGATCGCCGACAGGGGAAGAAGAATCTCTAAAGAATCAAATTATCTTGAAATTCTTTCGTCAACATCTCTTGAAAACATAACAGGAACTGCGGAAGAAATAAAAGCGTCGGTTCTTGTCGTTGATTCCATACAAACAATTTTTTCTGAAAGGGTTCCCGCCGCGCCGGGAAGTCTCGCCCAAATAAGAGAATGTTCTTTTTCTTTGGCGCAGTTTTCAAAAACCAAAAATATCGCTGTTTTTGTTGTTGGGCATATTACAAAAGATGGAATAATTGCTGGTCCCAAAGCGCTCGAGCACATAGTTGATGTTGTTTTATACCTTGAAGGAGATAACTACAAAAACCTTAAAGTTTTAAGAGCACAGAAAAACCGCTTTGGAACGACGAATGAAATAGCGCTATTTGATATGACAGAAGAAGGTCTTAAAGAGGTTATAAATCCTTCTGAAGTTCTTTTAAGAGACAGGATGGTAGGGGAGGCGGGCTCGTCAATTGGAGTTTCTGTTGAAGGAACAAGGTCAATTCTTTTTGAGATTCAGTCGCTTTTTTCTCCTTCCGCCTTTGGTTTGGCAAAAAGGATGAGCGTCGGCTTTGACAGGAACAGGATGCAGTTGTTGACCGCTGTTATTGAAAGGGCGACAAGAATTATGATGGGAGACAAAGACCTCTTTCTAAATCTTGTAGGAGGCGTTGAAGTTGAGGATACAGGGCTTGATCTCCCCGTCTGCCTTTCAATTATTTCGACGCTGAAAGGAAAGCCACTCCCAGAAGATATCGCATCATTTGGGGAGGTGGGGCTTCTTGGAGAAATCCGCTCTTCTTCTATGCCTCTTAAAAGAATAAAA
>JAAZNT010000164.1 GCA_012798145.1 Thermoanaerobaculaceae bacterium
GGATTTATTTCCAATCTTCAAAGAGAAAACCTTATTCAATCAAAGATATAAAAACTTCGGAAAAATCTAAATAATGTGCGGAATAGCGGGATATTTTCTCAAGGAAAAAATTCTAAAAGATAATATAAAAACAATGACAAAATGTCTTTCGCACAGAGGTCCCGACGGTGAAGGGTATTTTATTGAAGACAATGTCGCTCTTGGGCATAAGCGCCTTTCAATAATTGATTTAAAGACGGGAGACCAGCCGATATTCAACGAAGACAAAAGTGTTGTTGTGATTTTCAACGGAGAGATTTATAACTTCAAAGAATTGAAAAGCGAACTTCAAAGTAAAGGGCACAAATTTTATACAAATTCAGACACTGAAGTTCTTGTCCACCTTTATGAAGAGAATGGAGAGTTGTTTGCCGATAAATTAAACGGGATTTTTTCTTTTGCGCTTTTTGACAAGAAGAATCAAAAACTGATTCTTGCAAGGGATCCCCTTGGAGTGAAACCTCTTTACTATTCAACTTCATCAAATGGTGTGATTTTCGCCTCTGAATTAAAATCGCTGTTGAAGTTTGAAGGTTTTTCACCTACCTTTGATGAAACTTCTCTCCCCTTATATCTTCAGTTTGAATACTACCCCGCACCCTTGACCCCTTATAAGGAGATTAAAAAACTTCTGCCCGGACATACTCTTTCTTGCAACAAAGAAGGAGACTGCGAAGTTAAAAGATACAACTTCTGGAAATTTGAAAATTTTGAAAATGAAAGCGAAAAAGTTTTAGCGGAGAGAGTGAGAGAAGAAATCGTCGCATCTGTGAAAAGACAACTTCTCTCAGATGTTCCTCTTGGTGTTTTTTTGAGCGGGGGCGTTGATTCAACTTCTGTAACCTGCGCTATGAAGGAAGCGGGGGCGGAAATTTTTTCTTTTTCAATCGGTTTTGAAGATAAAGATTTTGATGAAAGTTCTTACGCAAAAATAGTTGCGGAACATTTAAAGACAACCCATTTTGAAAAAATATTTTCGGAAAAAGATTTAATTGAAGAGATTGATTTTATTCTTTCAAACCTTGACGAGCCCCTTGCCGACCCTTCAATTTTTCCGACCGCACTTCTGTCAAAATTTGCAAGAGAAAAGGTAAAAGTCGCTCTTGGCGGGGACGGCGGAGATGAACTATTTTGCGGATACCCCACTTATATTATCCACAAATTCTTTCCCCTTTATTCAATTGCTCCAAAAACAATAAGAAAAGCGATTTTAAATTTTCTTGACAAAATGCTTCCCGTTTCAGAAGGCAATCTCACATTTCCTTACAAAATGAGAAAATTTTTGGATGGGGCGGAAAAGGAGATGCCAGAAAGACACTTTGCCTTTATGGGCGCTTTTAACAGGGAGAAGTTGAAAAAATTGATGCCCGATGCTGAACTGGATTTCTCTCAATTGAACTGGATTGAACCGCCCCCTATGAAAGACAGGGTTACAACGGCTCAATGGCTTGACCTTCACACCTACCTGATGGAAGATGTTTTGCAAAAAGTTGATAGAATGAGTATGCTCTCTTCTCTTGAAGTCAGAGTTCCCCTTCTTGACAAAGAGGTAGTCAAACTTGCTTTTTCAATTCCGCCATCTTTAAAATTGAAGGGTTTTCGGCTTAAGCATCTCTTGAAAAAATCTTTTGAAAAAGATTTGCCGAAAGGTTTTTTTGAAAGAAAAAAGAGGGGCTTTGCGATACCGATATCAAGGTGGATTAAAGGAGAATTAAAAGAATTTACTTACGAAGTTTTATCAGAGAGAAACCTTAATTCGGTGCCCTTTGTTGAAAAAAAAGAAGTTGAAACGATTCTAAAAGAGCATTATGAGGGCAGAAAAGACAACAGAAAACTAATATGGAGTTTGCTGGTTTTTATCTATTGGAGAAGGCGTTTGGGCAATGTTTGAAGGGAAAATAAGATATTTTTTAATTGTTCTTCTGCTAATGGCTGCTTTTGTTGCCACATCTTACGAGGTGCATAGTCCCGATTGTTTCTGGCATCTGGCGTTTGGAAAAGTTTTTGTTGAAAATCGCCATTTTGTTAGAAATGAGCCTTTCGCTTTTACTACTATGGGCAAAGATATTTATGTCACAAGTTGGCTTTATGATTTTTTTTCTTATTTGGTTTTTGAACATTTTGGCTATTCTGGATTAGAATTATCCATCCGCCTGTTGGCAGTCTTTGTTATGTTTGTATTGATAAAGATTGCAACGATGGAGTCTGTGGAAGGGTTAGTTCATATAATTATATACTATTCACTCTTTTTTAGACTCTTTGGGTCAAGATTCAGAGCAAGACCTGAATCATTTATTATACTTCTTTACGCATTTCTTATTTGCCTTTTGTTTCTTTACAGAAAGGAAAAGTTGAAGCATTTATGGCTGTTTCCGGTTGTTTTTCTAATATGGGTGCAAATTCATCCGTCTTGGGTCTATGGAATGTTAATAATCCCTTTGTTCATTATTGAAAAACACGGATTTTCATTGAGCAAAAAATCTTTAAAAGATCTTGTTTTTATGGTTATTCTTCCAACATTTTCTCTCTTTTTTAACCCTTATGGTTACAAGCCGTTTCTTTTCCCTTTTGTCTCTTACTTAACTATGCGAAGCCAAAGTAAAATCTATTCAATAGGAGAATGGCAACCTTTAAAATGGACATTTTTTTCGACTCCTTTTTTGATTCTTCCAATTGTACTTTTGTTGCTCTTTGCTTTCAAATATTTGAAAAAAGAAGAGAATCTTTTTCCAATATTATTCATCTGCATTCAAACATTCTTTCTTTTGGCTTGGGAAAGATATGCTACATTTGCCTTTATTGGTTTAAGTTTTTTTGCTTTTTCTTTCATAGGTTATATAATAAATATGGCGCCTCGCTTTAAAAAGGCAATTTATTCTTTTTCCGTAGTTCTTCTTTTTCTTCCTTA
>JAAZNT010000165.1 GCA_012798145.1 Thermoanaerobaculaceae bacterium
AACTTGTTTAGAAAGATATTTGCTCTCCATTACTGCCTCCTTTCTGAAGGCAATAATATATCATATATAATAACTATCTGTCAAGCATTATATCGCTATTATTGCTAATTTATCGGGTAATGTCAGGACAAAGGAGGGGTTACCTTAAGCGGAAGACTGCTTCGCTTGTCAAAGCTTCGAAGATAATCTCGCAGTGACTGGGTTTTTTGCAGTAAGATTGAATAAGGTTGCTTGGCGAAGCCAAAAGCGTCCCGACGCCAATGGGTAAAATCAAGCATTATTGGGGCTACAATAAAAATAATAATACCATCTCTTCTGAGACCGGGGAACAGATAAAGTTATCAGAAATGATGAAAATAGATAATTAATTTCTCTGGAATAAAAATTTAGTTCTTATGTTTTTAAGATATGTTATAATTCTTTCGTGAAACATTTATTTAAGAAAGGATGTGAAAGATGGAAAGAAAAGTTGCTTTTAAAGGAAACCCATTAACATTAATAGGGCGGGAAATCAAGGTTGGAGACAAAGCCCCAGATTTTTCAGTTTGTGATGAGACATTGAAAGAATTTTCTCTAAAAGATTTTGAGGGGAAAATAAAATTGATAAGCGTCACCCCATCCTTGGACACTCCTGTTTGCGACATTCAAGCAAGAAATTCTGAAAATCAAGCAACGAAATTTTCTGACGATGTAGTTTTTCTCAATATAAGCGTCGACCTGCCTTTCGCCATTTCAAGATTCTGCAAATCTAACAACATTTCAAAAGTAAAGACTTTGTCGGATTACAAAGAAAGAAGTTTCGGAGAAAACTATGGCGTCCTGATTAAGGAACTAAAACTATTAAGCAGATCGGTTTTCATTATTGACAAAAACAACATAGTAAAATATGTTGAAATTGTTCCAGAAGTTACAAATGAACCAAATTACGAAGGTGCTATCTCAGAACTTAAGAAATTGGTGGGATGAAAAAATGAAAAAAATAAACCTTTTGATTTTTCTTGTTATTTTGTTTGGTTTGTTTTTCTCTTTTTACTCTCAGGAAAAAAAGGATTCTAAAATTATAAAGGAGGTAAAAATGAGTTACACTGCGAAAGATTACTCTTATTTGATCGGAATGGCGGGATTCAGCGAAACCCTTTTGAAGAACCATTTTACTCTTTATCAGGGTTATGTGGCAAACACAAACAAAGTTCTTGAAACGCTTGATTCTATGCTCAAAGAAGGAAAAACATCCACGCCGGAATACGCGGAAGTCAAAAGAAGACTTGGCTGGGAGTTTAACGGGATGAGGCTTCACGAACTTTACTTTGAAAATCTTGGAGGAAAAACTCCGATAAACAAAGATGGAAAACTTTACAAAAAGATTGTTGAAGATTTCGGAAGTTTTGAAAATTGGGAAAAAGATTTTAGAGCAACCGGAGCAATGAGAGGAATTGGGTGGGCTATTCTTTATCAAGACTCGGTTTCAGGAAAACTTATCAACTTTTGGATAAACGAGCATGACGCAGCCAATCCTGCAGGATGCCAGCCAATACTAATAATGGATGTTTTTGAACACGCATTTATGGTTGATTATGGGCTTAAAAGGGCTGATTACATTGAATCGTTTTTCAAGAACATCAACTGGGAAGCGGCTGAAAAAAGAATAAAGTAATTTTTCAGTTCTTGCGGGAAAAACCGTTAAAAAAAAACGCTTTTCTTATGCAATAACGGTTTTTCTCGCAAGAACCCTTTTTTTAGCATTTTTTTATAATAAAACCTCAATTCACAAATTAAGACGCTTGACCAAAATTAACTTTTCTTTTAGAATTATCCACTTCGGAGAGATGGCCGAGTGGACTAAGGCGGCGGTCTTGAAAACCGCAGTCCCGCAAGGGACCGGGGGTTCGAATCCCTCTCTCTCCGCCAAAAAGTCTTTTTTACAAAGAGAGCAGGCAAATTGATTTGCCTGCGTAGGGATTCGAAGCCCGCAGCGATGCGCGAGTTTTGCGAAGCAAAGGCGAGCGCCGCGAGGGGCGGCCTGCGAAAAATTCCCGTCAGGGAATTTATTTGTAGGCGAATCCCTCTCTCTCCGCCAAAAAGTCTTTTTTACAAAGAGAGCAGGCAAATTGATTTGCCTGCGTAGGG
>JAAZNT010000166.1 GCA_012798145.1 Thermoanaerobaculaceae bacterium
CCCCGCTTATATTGCCAGAGTTGCAGTCTATGACGCAAAGGCAGTTCTTCAGGCAAAGCAGGCGATCAAGAAAGCGTTTGATTATCAAGTAAAAGGCGTCTGCTATTCGTTTGTAGAGGTTCTTTCCGCCTGCCCGACGGGTTGGGGAATGAATCCTCCTGATGCTTCAAAATGGGTTCTTGAAAATATGGTTCCTTACTATCCGCTTGGCGAATTTAAAAACCCCGAAAAAGGGGTCGTGAAAGAAACGGAGCGATAAAATGTATAAGGAGATTATTCTTGCCGGATTTGGTGGACAGGGAGTCTTGCTTATTGGGAAACTTCTCGCTTATTCGGGAATGAAAATGGGCAACGATGTCACATGGATGCCCGCTTATGGTCCCGAAATGAGAGGCGGAACCTGCAACTGCACAGTTGTAATTTCTGACAAGCCGATTGGCTCTCCTATGAGCAAACACCCTCACGGATTGATAGCTTTAAACCTTCCCTCTCTTGACAAGTTTGAAGACACTGTAAAAAAAGACGGAGTAATAGTTGTCAACACTTCTCTCATAAACAGGAAGGTAAAAAGAAGCGATGTGAAATCTGTTGAAGTCGCCGCTAATGAAGTGGCTATTGAGTGCGGAAGCGCAAAAGCTGCAAATATGGTCGCATTGGGTGCTTATTTGGGGGCGACACAAATTATTGACCTTGAATTAGTAAAAAATATTTTAAGCGAAACTTTTGCCTCAAAACCGAAACTGATAGAGGTAAACCACAAAGCCTTGACAAGGGGCTATGAACTGGGAAAAGGAGCGTAAAATGGCAAAAAAACTTATGAAAGGATGCGAAGCGATTGGAGAAGCTGCAATTCAAGCGGGATGCAGGCTTTTCTTCGGTTATCCGATAACTCCTCAAAATGAGATTCCAGAATATATGTCTGCAAGACTCCCTCAGGTTGGAGGAATGTTTGTTCAGGCGGAAAGTGAAGTTTCCGCAAGCAATATGCTTTACGGAGCGGCAGGAGCAGGATGCAGATGTTTCACCTCTTCTTCAAGCCCGGGAATCAGTTTGATGCAGGAGGGAATTTCATACATAGCCGGCGCAGAACTGCCTGTCGTTTTTGTAAACATTATGAGAGGAGGTCCGGGGCTTGGAGGGATTCTCCCATCGCAATCAGATTATTTTCAGGCTACAAAAGGAGGCGGTCACGGAGATTTTAGGTGTCTCGTTTTAGCCCCTTCCACCGTTCAGGAAGCGGCAGATTTGGTTCAACTTGCATTTGATCTTGCCGACAAATACAGAAATCCCGTTTATGTTCTGGGGGATGGCTTGATCGGACAAATGATGGAACCGGTTGAATTTAAGAGAACTGTCAATCCAGAAGAACTTCCCGAAAAAGAGTGGGCGACAACAGGAGCAAAAGGAAGAAAGCCAAACATTATAAATTCGCTCTATCTTGATCCCGAAGACCTTGAAAAACACAACTGGAAACTTAAGAAAAAATATGAAGAGATGGAAAAAAATGAAAAAAGATGGGAAGAATTTAACCTTGAAGGCAATAGGGACATTCTTTTTGTCGCCTACGGAACCGTCGCAAGAATAGCCAAAACAGCAATTGAAGATCTGAAATCAAAAGGAATTAACGCGGGACTTTTCAGACCTATAACTCTTTACCCATTTCCCGGAGAAGAACTTGTAAAAGCAGCAACAAAATGCAAAAAAATTCTTGTCTCAGAACTTTCCACAGGGCAGATGCTTGAAGATGTGAAATATCATCTTGGAAAAGAAAGGGAAGTTGCTTTTTACGGAAGAGTAGGCGGAATGGTTATGACCCCGGAAGAACTTGTTGATGAAGCGGTTAAGCTCTTAAAGTAGAGGTGAAATATGGAAGTGAAAGACAAGATACTTGAGATTCTTCAAAAATCTTATGAGATTGAAATTAACGGTTACACATTTTATACAATGACAGCAGAAAAGAGCGAAAAGCCGGCGACAAAAGAACTTTTTCAAAAACTTGCCCACGACGAGATCGAACATCAAAACTATTTAAAAGGGATTGCTAAAAATTACAAAAAAGAAGGGATTGGCGCTTTCAATGTCAACAAAAAAGAGCATTCAATGGGAGACTTTGCGTCAAAGATTTTCACCCAAAGATTTGTTGAGCAGGCAAAAGGCGCAACCTTTGAGATGGGCGCTCTGTCGGTGGGAATGACACTTGAAACAAACGCCATTGCGGTTTTTACAGAGGCGCAAAAAAACGCTGACTCTAAGGAAGTGAAAGATTTCTACGCCTTTTTGGCTTCTTGGGAAAAAGAACATTTTGACGCTCTTAAAAACTTTTACGACCAGTTAAGAAACGATTTTTGGGGAGAGGGAAGTTTCGCTCCTTTTTGATTTGCCAAAAGGTTAGGATTTTTTAATATGTTTGCTCAAAAAAAATCCTTTAAGGATTTTTATTATCCGACTGTTTCCAAGAAAGATTGGAAAGATTACAATTGGCAATTAAATAATAGAATAAGGAATCTTGAAAAATTATCCTCTTATATAAAAATTGATAAAGGCGCTCTTTCCAAATTAGGGAAATTTGAGAAGAACCTAAATTTTTCTATAACGCCTTACTATCTTTCCCTTATAAATCCTGAAAATGAAGAAGATCCAATACGAAAACAATGCGTTCCCACTTTGGAAGAATTTGAAACTTTAGAGGGAGAAAGCGACCCTCTCGGGGAAAAAGAAAATATGCCCGTTTCAGGGTTGATTCACAAATATCCCGACAGGGCTTTAATTCTTGCAACAAATATATGTCCTGTCTACTGTCGCCATTGCTTCAGAAGAGGAGAATGGGATAAAGGCGAGAATGTTGCTTCACTCCAAAATCTTCAATTGATGTTTGAATATATAAAATCAAAAACTTCCATAAAAGAGGTTATTATCTCTGGCGGGGACCCTCTTTTTCTTTCAGATTTTTTGCTTGATTTTATTTTGAGAGAGTTGAGGAAAATTGGTAATGTTGAAGTAATAAGAATAGCGTCAAGAGTTCCCGTTGTCCTTCCCCAGAGAATCACCAAAGAATTGTCTTCAATCTTAAAAAAATATTCTCCTATCTGGTTTGTGACCCACTTCAACCATTTCAATGAAATTACTGATGAATCTTCAAAATGTGTTGAAAATTTGCTTTTGTCTAAAGCAATTGTTTTAAATCAAACGGTGCTATTAAAAGGGATAAACGACAATTCTGAAACAATAGAAAAACTTTTCAGAGCTCTTCTAAAGATTGGTGTCAAGCCATATTATCTTTTTGAATGCGACCCCGCGAAAGGAGTGACCCATTTCAGAACTTCTCTATTTAAAGGGCTTGAAATAATGGAGAGTTTAAGGGGGAGAGTTTCCGGGCTTGCTCAGCCAACCTTTGCTCTTGATACACAAGGTGGCGGAAAAGTTCCTCTTTTGCCAAATTATGTTTTATCTTACAAGGAAAATTCAGTTTTAGTCAGAAACTACGAAGGAAAAATCTTTGAATACCAAAATCCCTATCGGGATAAAGAATTTTCCGCACCTCTTCTTCCTTTTGAAGATAAAATTAAAAGCGGCAAATAGATTAACCCAAATTTGATAATAGAATAGATTTTTCTAATCAATCTCTAACCGCTTGGTAAAGGTTTAATGACAAATCTGGGTTAAAACGGTTTTTCTCCTTTTACGGTGATGCTCAATAAACTATCGCTTGCCTCTTCAGCCTCTTTTTTGTTGTTTGCAATCCAATTTGATATTTCATCGGTCTGAAGCTCATTTATGCAGAGATTCAAGGGGAATGATTTTTCAGAAAGAATTTCTATATTGTGAAAGCCAGCACTTGCAATCATTTTAAGGTAAATGTCTTTTAAAACAGCGCCGCTGACGCAAGATGAGTAAAGTTCCTTGCTGCTTAAAATGAATTGCGGAAGATTTCTTTTAAGAACAATATCTGAAACGACCAACTTCCCACCTTTTTTAAGAATTCTAAAAGATTCCTTAAAAACTTTATCTTTTTGAGGACTCAAATTAATTACGCAGTTAGAAATCACAAGGTCGGCAATTTCATTTCCAAGAGGTATTTCTTCAATTATGCCTTTTACAAAAGCTACATTTTTAAACCCCCCTTTTTCAGCGTTATTCTTGCTTTTTGACAACATTTCATCTGTCATGTCAATACCATAGACGAATCCTTCATTTCCCACTTTTCTTGCAGCAAGAAAGACATCAAAACCTGCCCCGGAACCGAGATCAACTACCACATCACCCTTTTTAATCTGTGAAAATGCAAGAGGCGAACCGCAGCCGAGCCCAAGATTTGCGCCTTCCGGAACTTCTGACAACTCTTCTATTTTATAACCAATTTTCAGAGAAATATCCTCTTGAAATGAAGAATCACAACAAGCTGAAGAACAGCAACAGGATGATTTTTCCGCAATTTTACCATATCTTTCTTTTACTTCTTTTCTTATCTTTTCGTCCATTGTTATTTTCCTTTAATTCCAATTAAATTGGCGATCGGTTTTTTTAAAAAATCCGCTTTTGTAAGAACTACACAACAGGGTTCTCCTTCGTTTTCGATCGTTGATAGGGCTATTTTATCGCCCTTTTTTAAATTCATTTTCTCTCTAATTTCTTTTGGAAGGACGAATTGACCCCTTTCATCTATTGAAATGATTGCTTCCACATTGCAACAGCCCTTAAATTTTTTCATTAAATATCCTCCTAATCTTAAAAATCTGATATATCAGAAATATCAGAATATTCTAAAAAAAAGAATTTGTCAAGTAGTTTGAAGAATAAAGCGTGATAATTTTATAAGCCATAATTTTATTTGTTAAATTATGTTAAAATTTTCATTTGGAAGATGAGAAGATGTTTTAATTCGTTAAAAAGTGGAATAAAAGGATTGATCAAATGGGGTAACAATTAAAGTAATAAATTTGATTTGCTTACTGGCTTCAATCTCCCTTGCAGTTTTTGAGGGATGGAAGCTTAACGAATTTTGCTGGATTGTTTGGGTCACAGGGTTTTTGTTTTCTCTTTTGTGCAGTTTGACAGGCTTTTTTCATCTTCTTTTTGATCTGAAACATCAATCTGATTTTCTTTCAAATTATGTTCCTTTTTCTTTTTATTCAAAAAAAGCGCTCTTTTTGTTGTCAATTGTTTTTGTGGGTTTTGCCGCCTCTTTTTTAACTGCTTTAGTTTATATCTACATTTTTGGCTTTTATGGAATTTTCCTTTCAGTCTTTGCAAGAATGGAGCCGTTAAATCTTTTTGGCGAGAACGGGTTTATTAATTCAAACATTTTTGTTGCGGTGAAATACCTAATTGAAAAATACTTTTACATAATCATCTTCTCTCTTGTTGCAGATTTAATTTTTATTTTCAAGGTTGACCCTTGGAGCAAAATATTTTTGCCTTTTAAATCAAAAGAGATCGTTAAAATTCACCTTATGACCATTATGCTTCCTTTTGTAAGTCTTTTCTTTTTTATAATATTGAAAGAAAAATATCATACTCCTGTCATTATTGTTTTTTTGATCATTTTCTATTTGACAAATTTTCAATCATTAAAAGAAAAAAACATAAATGTTCCCGACACTAACAGCCAGTATTAATTTTCGAAGGAATGTCTTGTTCTAATTATTCAATGGGTATAAAAAATTTTCATCCCAAATTTGTCAATAGAATAGACTTTCCTAAGGACTTTCATTAGAGAAAATGGAAGATAATAAATCAGACAATCGGCAGGCAGTTTGCCTTCGGCAACCTGAAACATAATCAAAAATCTTCTTGCAAAAGTTCCTTTTGCAGAATCTTTTTTCTTATGTTCCTGAAAATGGCTTCGCCATTTCCCGCCTGCCTGTAGTTCATCAATCTCTTTTAAAACATCAAACGAGTGCACCGGCGGTGGGGGGTAATCTGCTGCGTCAGACTTCGGGGGTCAAATCCTCAATGAACATAAGTTCACCTCCGGTTTGCCCACCCTCGTCTTCCTTGCATCTCAC
>JAAZNT010000167.1 GCA_012798145.1 Thermoanaerobaculaceae bacterium
GAGGGTTAAAGGTTCCAGAGATTGAAAAACTCTTAAAGGTCTTCCTGAGGTTCCAAAAAATTTAAATCTTTCACTTCTTCTCTTCTATTTTCACCTCTTTGCCTGAGGAGTAGGCGACAAATTCAGGGGCGTACATTGATTGTATTGTTGCGGGGGCAGTTTTGAATTTCCCGCTTTGTTGGCATCTTAATCTGTATTTCAATTTGAATTCGCCCTGAGGAATGTCTTCAATGAAGAAATCTTCAGCGGAATCTCTTACTGTTTCGTAATAGTAAAGCCCGAGTGTCCAGACCCATCCCGATTTGAGTCTTTCCGGCTCGCATCCAGAGGGCCTCGGAGCCCTTATGTGAATGTATTCGGCGGGGTGTTTGGATTTTATCTTGAGTTCCACTTCAATCTGGTCGCCCACCTGAACAATGGTGTTTTGGTTTATCGGCTCAAGAACAAATTCGTTCCCCTGCTTTACTCTCTTGAAGAAAGTTCTTTCAATGTTGAAAAAGTCTCCTTTGCTTTGGGCGGGCAATTCTTCGGTTGAGAAATGGAGCGTCGCAGATGCAAAAGCGAATCCTCTGCCTTCTTTGTGAAATTCAATTTTTCCCATATCGCTTGTTATTTCGTTTTGTTCAAAGACGATTTGGTTTTTCTTTCCGGTGTATTTTTCCGGCTCAAAGACAAGTTCTTTTTCAAATGAATCTCCCGCTTTTATTTTTATGCTTTCTTTAACTGCTATCGCTCCTTTTGATTTAAGGTAACTCAAGATGGAATAGAGCGCTTCTGCGGTCGCTTTTGTCGATTTCCAGTGGTTCAATTTCTTGTTTAAAAAGAGCCACAACAGAAGCCCTTCATTCTTTTCGTCTTTGGGGTTTATTTCAATAAGTTCTTTTAAAGCGAACGCTTGGGTTTCAACGGTGTCGTTATACCAAAGCCAGCTTTTGTCCTCTATCATCCAGAATGTTCCTTCGTCTTTTCTTGTTATTGCAGAATCAAAGACGCTTTCGTGGACAAGAAGCGCATCCTTTTCTCTTTTCATCCTTTTCAAGGTAAGCGCAAGTTGGAGTTTAAGGTAGGGCGAATGGCTTTTCCAATGTTTGAATGAGAAATCAGCCAACTTGTTTCTGTAACTTTCAGAAAAAGCGTGTTTGTAAATTTCGGGGTTGTTGTAGTTTGAAAGAACATAGTTCATAAAAGTTATAAATTCCCAGCCGGTGTCGTGGGCTATGCACCAGTCAATGTCCTTTTTTAGCCCTTCGTTTTTAAGATAGGTGAACGCCTTTTTGATGTTTTCTTGAGGAACATCAACTCCAAATTCTGCCGCCTTTGAGAAGGCGTAAACAATATAAAGAGTGATGTAAGGAGAAGGTCTTCCTCCCGCCCACCAAGGAAAGCCTCCGGAAGGATATTGCGCGTCGAGGAGTTTTTTCAGTGAGGTCTGTTCCACCATTCTTGAGACATCGGGGTTCAGGATTGGTATGATTGGGTTGTCTGAGTCTCCTCCCTTTGATTCAATAAGCCAAGGGGTTTCCTCAAGAACCATTCTCCTGTTTGGGTCGTCCCCGTAAAAATTTTCATACTTCGTCTCCCTTTGGGAAAATTCTCTGGCAAACTTTTCAAGAGAAGGATTGTCTTTTATTATTCTGTTGAGTATTCCAACGGCAAAAAATTTGTTGGCAAGTTGTTCGGTGCACTCATAGGGATATTCAACAAGGTATGGCATCGCTTCAAGAGCGCTGTAAAGAAGTTGCGCGTCAACTGTCAGAACCATTTTTTCGTTGATTCTTGTTTTATCAGTTGGGGTCAAAAGGTCTTCAAAAACAATTTCTCTTGTTTCGTTTTCTTTTAGAGTGACAAATTTTGATTCAGCAAGGTGTATCCTTGAGGGAAGAACGGGCAGGGGCTTTCTCTCGCCGTCAACAAAATTTTCGTAACTTCCGGAAATTTCAAACTTCACCTCTTGTATCTTTTTTGGGACTTTCAAAGAGAAAAAGGTTGTTTCGCTTTTCTTGCTTTTCACTCTAACTGTTTTTGATTTTGAATCGGGCGAAAAGGAGGATGTTATTTCACTGCCGCTTTCGGCGTCTGTGATTTTTAGGACTATTTTGCTTTCAATCTCTTTGTTGAAAGTGTTGTTGACCATAACTTTTATTGAAATTTCATCTCCCTCTCTTAAAAACCTTGGCAGATAGGACCTTACCATAAAATCCTTTGCCGCTTCGACATCTTTTTCGCTCTTTCCAGAAACGATCCCCTCTCCGTGGGCAAAGAGCATAAACTTATATTTTGTAAGTGAATCGGGGGGGACAAATTCAATTGAAACGCTTCCATCTGCCTCTGTCAAAAGGTGAGGATAGAAAAACGGGGTTTCAGCGAAATTCTCTCTTATTTGTCCTGTTTCTCCTTTGCCATCTTTTGATGAGCTTTCTTCCAACTTATTTTCTTTGTCAGCTTCCTGAGGCGCTGTTTTTTCTGCAGCCATAGCTGGCGCCGGTGCAGGAGCAACAACCCCTCCAAGAACTCCTCCTTCAATGGCGCTTTCGTCGTACACTTCTCCTTTCGCTCTTTTTGCAGAGGTGTAATATCTTCTTCCCGGTCCGCCTATTCCATAGCCGCTGATTGATTTTAAAGAAGGTTCGTTGAATGTCGGGTAAGGAATATATTTATAAAAATCCCTTTCAAAAGTGAAAAGATTTTCTCCCCTTAAAATAGATTTTTGAGGTGCAGGCGGTGAATAACTTCTTGGGAAAAGGTTCATAAATTGAGGGAAATCGTGTTTTGCAAAAATATCAAGACTTTTGTCATACATTGAAGCCAAAACTTCCACAGCATTCTTTTTCGCCGCCTCTCCATTTGGAGAAACAATTTTAATTTTCCAACTTTCTTTTATATTTGGCGTTATTCTTTCCCTGAAATTCTCAAATTTAATCGCAAGCTCTTTATTTGTGTAAGGAACAGAAAGCGAAATTCTTTCGGAGAAAAATGTGTAATTTTTTACCATAGATGCGTCAATTATTATTCCTCCTCTTGACTCATCCAAAACGGGATATTTGATGACAGAAACTTTTCCGCCTTTTATTTTTTCGTTTCTGACAATCCCTCTTTTGTCGCAAAATCTTAGTGTTATATCAGAATCTTGGTAACCCGAATAGACAAGAATCTGGGCTGTTTCATTCACTTCGTAATTTTTCTTGTCGCTCAGCAAAACAAGAGGAAGGTTGAGTGAAGCGCCGTCTTCGGTGACAAAAAAATCTTTGAAGTTTTCTGACGGCTGTCCGAAAGTGTCTTTCACTTCAATTTTTATTCTGTAAATTCCTTTTTGAAGAGAGGCTGTTTCCAGAGAACATTTTCCTTCCTCGTCAAATTCGACTTCGCCCTGCTTGACCATTTTTGAAGTTTTAAGCAAAGACAAAAACTTGTCGAAACTTTCGGGATTATCCCATCTCGGCTTAATGAAATCTTCATCATTCGAATATTTTGTCTTTTCCTTTTTTATGGTGAAGTTTTGTGGGAGGGGAGTCTCATTGAAGGGTTCGACCGTGTAGATTGAATAGATGCCTTTTCCTTTTTGGGGATTTCCGTTCAAATCTTTCAAAGAAAAATCAAACGACAATTTTTCTTTTTCGCTAAAAAACTGCTTTAGTGGAGAAACAGACGGCTCAACGGTTGAAAAGCCTATGTTGAATCTTTTTTCGTCTCCTCTTGTTTCACCTCCCTCGTCTGTTACATTTGCGCTTACAGCGTAAGTGTAAGTTATTCCTTTCTGGTCTTTGAGCCGCTCATCCGCTTCGGGAGTGAACAAAATTGTGAATGTTCCGTCGCTTTCAACCTGCGTTGTTCCGCTTTCTATCATTTCCGGTTGTGAAAAAGA
>JAAZNT010000168.1 GCA_012798145.1 Thermoanaerobaculaceae bacterium
AAAATTATTTGCTGGCTTTCAATTGCCTTTGCCGGGGAGGGTTGCGCAGGAATGGAGAATTTTTTAAGGTCTTCAAGCGCAGGTGAAACAAGGTCTTTCATTTTTGGTTTTGAAGAAGCGAGGGGACCCAAAAGACTTTCCCTGATTCTGTCTAATTCATTTGAAACTTTTGAGACAGAAGATGTTACGGTCCTCACTTTCGGGGCGGTCATCGCAAGAAGCTCTTCGCTAACTTTTGTTGATTCTGTTGCGAATTCAACTTTTGGTGCTTCAATTTCAGGCTTCTTTGCGGTGGGTTGCGATGCGCTTTTGACATCAACAACTTTTACTCCCTTCTCAGACGGCTTTAAAAGTTTTTCTGTAAGATATTGCAAAGTGATTCTGCTTATGCCTTTTAGAGTGTCAAAAACGCCGACTCCTTTAAGGGCTATCGCTTCGTAATATGGATATCCGAAGGGGTTTAAAAGTTTTTGCAGTTCTTCAACAGAAAGTAAATTTGGAAGGTCTCTCTTGTTGTATTGGAAAACCATTGGAATCATTCTTATGTCAAGCCCAAGACCTTTAAGGTTGTTGTGCAAATCTTTTAGACTTTCAACATTCGCTTCCCTTGCCGCTTCTTGGCTGTCAGCGACAAAGACAACCCCATCAACCCCCCTCAAAACCATCTTCCTCGTTTCGCCGTAAAAAACTTGCCCGGGAACGGTGTAGAGTTGAAATCTTGTTTTAAATCCCGCTATAACCCCAACTTCAAGGGGAAGAAGGTCAAAAAATAGCGTTCTATCTGTCTCTGTTTCAAGAGAAACCATCTCTCCTCTTGAAGCAGAAGATGTCTTGTTGTAAATGTATTGAAGGTTCGTGGTTTTGCCACAAAGCCCCGGACCATAATACACAATTTTTGCCGCCATCTGCATTGTTGCGTAGTTGAAAAAAGCCATAATCAGACCTCCAAGTTGTATATCCTGCCACTAAATAATAAGTTTTTCAAGTTCATCGTAAATTTCTTTTCTTTCCGGGTGCTTCTGACGAGCCAAAACCAAAGTGTTTTGGGCTAAAATTTTATAAAGTTTTTTTGCTTCTGGAAGTTTTGAAAGCGCAAGCAGGTGGTTTTTTATCATATTCAAATCGCCTCTTTCAACTGGACCAGTGAGAGATTGGATAGGTCCTTCGGAGAAATAGTTCTTAACAGTCATCTCAACCAACGACTGAAATGCCCTCAAACTGTCGCTGTGCGAAACGCCTGCTTTTTCAAGAAGCGCCTCGCTTTCCGCAAGAAGAGTTACAAGATAGTTTGCTGCAAAAACAGCCGAAATGTGATAGAGCGTTTTACCTTTCACGGGAACGATGAAAAATTTACCCGAAATGGCGGTTGCCATTTTTTTTAGTGTTTCAACCGCCTGCTCTCTTCCCTCTATCGCAAATGTTGCGTTTCTCAAATTTTTCGCTCCAGTCAAAGGGTCGGGAAGAATCATTAAAGGATGCAGAGAGCCAACTTTCGCTCCCGTCAGACGGCACCTGTTTAAAGCCCTTGAAGGAAGCGCTCCGCTCAAGTGAAAAACAACTCTTTCCGAAACATATTTTGCCTCACCGATTGCGGCATCAACATCAAAGATGGCGTTTTCTGAAACTCCTATCATCAAAGGAATTTTAGGCGGAAGTTCTTGTGGTATCTTTATTTTCGGGCAGGCAAGCCACTGCGCCCCCCAATCTCTTGATTCTTCAGACCTTGAATCACACCCAATTATCGTGTAGCCCTGAGATTTTAGGGCGAGAGCGACCGAAAGCCCGGCTTTTCCGCAGCCGTAAAGAGCAAATGTTTTATCCATAACTTTTCACAATCTCCAACAGTTCAACAAAATCTTGGGGAAGCGGTGAAACCACTTCAATCTGTTTTCCCTCTCTGTTTTCAAAACAGATTTTGTGAGCGTGAAGAAAAAATCTTCCGCTTTCTTTGACAAACTTTTTTATTATATCGCTTGGAACGGCGTTTTCGGGGTGCCCGCCGTAAAGAAAATCACCAACTATCGGATGTTTGATATGGGCAAGATGAACCCTTATCTGATGAGTTCTTCCCGTTTTTGGTATCGCTTTGACAAGACTTAAGAATTTCAACTCATCAACTGTTTTAAAAATTGTCACTGCATTTTTTCCGTCATTACTTACAGCGATTTTCTTTCTGTTTTTTACATCCCTTTTCAAAGGGGCTGAAACTTCTATCACATCTTTGGGAAGCGACCCCCACACAAGAGCAAGATACTCTTTTTGCACTTTTCTTTCTGCAAACTGCCTTGAAAGAAACTGGTGTGTTTCTTCGTTTTTCGCCACAACAAGAAGCCCGCTCGTTTCTTTGTCAAGGCGGTGAACTATTCCTGCTCTTTCTTTCCCCTGATAGTTTGAAAGAGGAATATTTAGAGAAAGCAGAACATTAACAAGCGTGTCTTCATAATGGCCATAAGCGGGATGAGTAACCATATTTGACGGCTTTTCAACAACAAAAATATTTTCGTCTTCATACCATATTTTAAGCGGAAAATTGCGCGGAAGAATTTCGTTTTTCTGCGGTTCTGGAAGATTCAAAATTATTTTGTCGCCGCATTTTACCGCCTCTGACGCTTTCGTCTCTTTCCCGTTTTTCAAGACCCTCTTTTCTTCTATAAGTCTTTGAACTCTTGAGCGGGTAATCCCTTTTTCTTTGAGAATCTCTGCAAGCGCGGAATCAAGGCGATTCTTGTTTTCTTCAATGGTTATTTCAATAGATTCACTCATTTTCTTCGTTTTTATTTTTTTTAAGCAGAAAGAGATAGAGGGAAATTACGCCAAGAATAACCGCAATTGCAAGAATTTGGGAAAGGGAAACACTTTTGTTGAAATAAAGCCCTCTAATTTCATCACCTCTTAAAAATTCAAGTAAAAATCTCCCAACGGCATAAAAAAGAAGGTAAAAAATAAAACTCTGCCCTGAAAATCTCCTTTTGGGGAAAAAATTGAATAGAAAAGCGAAAATGGAAATATCCAACAGAAATTCGTAGAAAGGCCAAGGATGAATTCTTGTTCCGTCAGAACAGAGTGGAACTGCCGGAAAAACAAGCCCCCAAGGAAGGTCTGTCGGAGCGCCGTAACAGCACCCCGCAAAAAAGCAGCCCCACCTTCCAATTGCTTGGGCGAGGGGAAGCGATACTGATGTTATGTCAGCCACTTTTAAAAAAGAAAGACGCTTTCTTCTTATGAAAAATATTGCAAAAAGAACAGCCACAATAAAACCGCCATAAAAGGCGCCAAAATATCTTATGTTTTGAAAAAGATACTCAAAAGGATGGGCGGAAAATTCTTTGAAATCTGTGATAATCAAGGCAAGTTTCGCTCCAATAAAGCCCATAATTATTGAATAAATGTAAAAATCGGTGAGGGCTTCGGGATCTATTCCCTCTTTTCTTGAAAGATATCTTCCCACAACAATTTCCAAAAAAACGCCAAGCGAGACAAATACGCCGTAAGTTCCAATCGTTATGGGCCCTATTTTAAACAGGATCGGGTGCATTCCATTCTTTCCCTTCAAAAAGAATTCTCAAAATAAACAGAGTCAAAGAAGTTGAAAGGCAGGCGTCTGCTATATTAAAGGCAGGCCAAGACCAAGACCTGCTTGGAAGGTGAAAATAGAGAAAATCTGTTACAGCCCCGCTTAAAATTCTGTCAAGG
>JAAZNT010000169.1 GCA_012798145.1 Thermoanaerobaculaceae bacterium
ACATTGATGCTTTTTTCGCCATTTGTTTCAAGCCGAATAATTCTCAAAGGATTGTTAAGTTTGGCTGCGCAGAATATTACAAAGCTTATTATGAGAACAATAAAGGCAACAAATATTTTTCTCATTATATAACCTCCAAATTTTTATGATAACACTTTTTTAAAAAAAGTGCCACCGTTAAACACCCTTTTTAAAAAGTTTGAAATATAATTTTTTTTATCTTATACTCAAAAACTGAATAAATTTTAGGAGGATAACATTGGAAGAAGACCTTATTGAAATACGAAGAAGCAAATGGGAAAAGTGGAAGGAATCTTTTGGAGAAAAACTTCCTGAAAAATATGAAATAACAAAATCTATTTCAAGCATCGTCTCTGAATTCAGTTTTCAGCCAAAGGAATATTTTGAAGAAAACAGAATAGAAGTTAAAACCGCTGGAAGATTAATTTCTATGAGAAAAATGGGGAAGCTGACCTTTTCTCATATAATCGAAGCGGAAGGAAAAATACAAATTCTTTTTGAAAAAAACATTTTGGGTGAGGACTTTTACGAGAAACTTTCCCTTCTTGATATCGGAGATATTATTGGAGTAAATGGCTATCTTTTAAAAACAAGGACGGGAGAGTTGTCGATAGCGGTTCAAAGTTACAAGCCACTTTCAAAATGTCTAATACCGCTTCCTGAAAAATGGCATGGGCTTGCAGATATTGAACAGAGGTACAGGCAGAGATATCTTGACCTTATAATAAATAGTGAGAGCAAAGAGAGGTTTGTCAAACGGATCAAAATGGTTGAAGCGATTAGAAAATTTATGACGAACAGAAATTATCTTGAAGTTGAAACACCAATGCTCCAGCCGATTGCGGGTGGCGCAGCGGCAAAACCTTTTTCAACCCACCACAACGCTCTCAATATTGACCTTTTCCTGAGAATAGCGCCAGAACTTTACCTCAAAAGGCTTGTTGTGGGGGGATTCAACAAAGTTTTTGAAATCAACAGAAACTTTAGGAATGAAGGGGTTGATTCGAAACACAATCCCGAATTTACGATGATGGAGTTTTATGAAGCGTTCTCCTCAATGGATGATTTTATGAAAATGACAGAAGAGATGCTGTCATTTATTTCTAAGGAGATTTATGGCTCTGAAGAGATTCCCTTTATGAACGAAACAATATCTTTCAAAGCCCCATTTAAAAGAATTGACCTTCTTGAAGAGGCGAAAAATGTTTTGCTTGAAAAGGGAGTAAAAGAAGGTGAGTGGGAAGAACAGGATAAAATGAGGCAACTTGTTGCCCGATTTGATTTGAGCAAAGAGAAAGCACGAACGCCGATGCGCTTTCTTGTTGAAGTTTTTGATACATTTGTCGCCCCAAATTTGATGCAGCCCACTTTTGTTGTGGGATTTCCTTTGGAAGTTTCTCCTCTTTCAAGAAAAAAGGATGATTTGACCGTGCGCCGCTTTGAACTTTACATTGCGGGGATGGAAATTGCCAACGGCTTTTCAGAATTGAATGATCCTGACGACCAGAGGGAAAGGTTTATAAGTCAGGCAAAAGAGAAATCTAAAGGAGACGCAGAAGCAATGTCTTATGATGAAGATTATTGCTTGGCTCTTGATTACGGGCTTCCGCCCACCGCGGGAGAAGGAATAGGAATAGACCGTCTTGCAATGATTTTCACAAACACCGATTCTATAAGAGATGTTCTGTTATTCCCTCTTTTAAAGCCACAAAAAACGGAATGAGACTTCCCTTTTTTATTGCAAGAAGATATTTTCTCTCAAGGAAAGGCGCTTTCATCAACTTTATAACTATAATATCTGTTTTGGGCGTCGCTGTGGGAGTCGCGGCTCTTATTATCGCTCTCTCAATATCAACGGGATTTACAGAAACTATGAAAAGAAAATTGGGAGAACTTTACGCAGATTTGAATATAGTCAGTTTTGGTTCTGAAATTGATGAAAAAACTTCAAAAGAAATAATAGCAAATCTTGAAAAAAATGATTTGGTTAAAGGTGCCTCTCCAATAGTTCTTGGAATAGGTCTTCTTTCTTCAGATTTTTCAAATATCCCAAAAGTGGCAAGAGTAGTTGGCGTTGAAAAGCAAAGTTTCAACAATGTTGTCGCGCTTATGAAATATGTGAAGGGAAGCGGCGACTTGAGCGCTTTTGAAGATGGCTCCAAGGGGGTGATAATCGGAAAAGACCTTGCTGAGAGTCTTGGAGTTGAAGAGGGCGACACGCTCAATTTTTTAGTTCCCAAACTGACCCAAAGCCCTTTCGGCTCAATTCCGAGAGTGCTTACGCTGAAGATTACAGGAATTCTAAAATCTGATTATTATCTTTATGACAACGAATTTATTTACCTTGATTTCAATCTCTGCCAAAAACTTTTCACTTCAGGCGGCGTTCATTCAATTCAAATAAGAGTAAAAGACCCCCAAAAAATAAATCTTTTAAAGAATGAACTTGAAAAGAGCCTTGATCCAAGATTGAGAGCGCTTGATCTTATGGAAACAAACAAAGAATTTTTTAAAGCGCTTAAAATGGAGCGGCTGCTACTCTTTTTTGCGATTGGCTTAATAGTGGTTGTAGCGTCGTTGAACATAGTTTCCACTTTGATACTTCTTGTTATGGAAAAAATTAGAGATATAGGGCTTTTAAGAAGCATAGGGGCTTCTTCCAGACAGATAAGAACTATATTTCTTCTTGAAGGGATGATGATAGGAATAACGGGAACAATTCTTGGAGATCTACTGGGAACGACCTCTGCTTTTCTTCTAAACAAATATAGAGTGATTCCTCTATCTCTTGAAGTTTATCCAATCCCTTATGTTCCATTTGAGACGAGTGTTCAGCAGGTGTTGGTTGTGACAATTTTTGCTCTTGCAATCAGTTTCCTTTCAACTCTTTATCCTTCGCAAAAAGCGTCAAACCTTCTTCCTCTGGAGGCGTTGAGATACGAATGATGCTTTCATTAAAAGGCGTAAAGAAATCATTTGGCGGAAAAAAAGAATCTATAGAGGTTTTAAAAGGGGTTGATTTTTCCGTTCAAAAAGGGGAAACAGTTGCAATTATGGGACCTTCTGGCGTTGGCAAAAGCACACTTTTGCATATTATCGGAGGGCTTCTGAAACCAGACAGCGGAGAGATTGAAATAGAAGGAACCAACATCTCTGTTTTTACTGAAGAAGAGACAGATCTTTTTAGAAACAAGACAATTGGATTTGTTTTTCAACACCATTATCTTCTTTCAGAATTTAACGCCCTCGAAAATGTTTTTGTGCCTGCTCTTTTGAGCAAGAAAAAGAAAGAAGCAGAAACGAAAGCAGAAGAGTTGCTGAAAAGTGTCGGGCTTTGGGAGAGAAAGAGGCACTACCCTTCTGAATTGTCTGGAGGAGAACAGCAAAGGGTTGCGATCGCAAGGGCATTAATAAATTCTCCCAAACTGCTTCTTGCCGATGAGCCGACTGGTGATCTTGACGAGGCGACATCTATTTCTGTTTTTGAACTTTTGCGATCTCTTGCAGAAAAAGAGAATTTGACGCTCTTGATGGCAACGCACAATAAAAATCTTGCTGAAAGGTGTGACAGGATTCTTTTTCTCCATAATGGGAAAATAATAGAAAACTAATTTAGCCAAAATGAAATTTTATAAAAATGAAACATTTTTTCACTTTTTGGCGTATATTATTAACTTGGCAAAGGAGACTGTTATGAAAAAAACTATTTTTATCTTTCTGGTGTTAATTGGAGTTGCGTTCTTTTCTTTTGGAAATCAAGGAAAAATGTTTGTTGAAGTTAAAGTGAAGGATTTGTCGGAGATTAAGAGTATTTCTTCTCTTAACCTTGACATCGCAGGAATAAACCGCAATGAAAATCTTGTGGGAATAATCGCTTCTGAAGACGATGTCAATCTTCTCAAAAGCAAGGGATTTGAGATTTATATCAGGGAAAGTTCATCCCGTCCCGAAGATGCTTCTCTTGACCTTTATTACACTCCTTCTGAGATGAAAGCCAAAATTGAGGAAATCGCTTCCGCCCACCCTGACATTGTGAAAATTGAAAAAATTACAAATGGGCTTTGGGAAGGGAACGATCTCTACATGGTAAAAATCACAAAAA
>JAAZNT010000170.1 GCA_012798145.1 Thermoanaerobaculaceae bacterium
CAGTTCTTGCGAGGACTCCTGAAGCTCCGGTTGGCGCTAAAGGGCTTTCTCTTTTCTGTGTGCCAAGAGTAACAATAAATCCCGACGGGACTTTAGGGGAAGATAACAATGTCACCTGCGCTGGAATAGAGCATAAAATGGGAATTCACGGCTCTCCGACTTGCACTCTACTGTTTGGAGAAAAAGGTCCAACGAAAGGATGGATCTTGGGCAGGGAAAGGGCTGGACTTTTGTATATGTTCCAAATGATGAATGCGGCAAGATACGAGGTCGGGCTTCAAGGAGTTGCCGTCGGCTCTGCGGCTTACGAGGCGGCTCTTTCTTATACAAAAGAGAGAAAACAGGGGAGACCTTATGACAACAGAGACCCCCACCATCCTCAAATTCCTATAATAGAGCATCCTGAAATCAAGAGAACTCTTCTTGAGCAGAGGGCGACTATTGAGGCGGCTCGCGCGCTTCAGTTTTACACCGCTTGGTGTATGGATATGGCAAAAATATCTGAAGGAAAAGAAAGAAATTATTATCAGGGGTTTGTTGAACTTTTGACTCCTATTTGCAAAGCGTGGTGCACAGACAAAGGCTTTGAGGTTGCAAGTTTCGCTCTGCAGTGCTTTGGCGGGTATGGATACACAAAAGAGATGCCTGCCGAGCAGTATTTGAGAGACGCAAGGATCGCTCCTGTTTATGAAGGGACAAACTACATTCAGGCGCAGGATCTTGTTTTGAGCAAATTCAAAATGCAACAAGGCGAGCCGGTAAGAGTTCTGCTTAAAATGGTTAAAGAAAAAGCTGAATCGATGCTCAACGATAAAGATTTTGCAAAATATGCGAAGAATTTGGCTGTTTCAACTGACCTTACTCTTGAGGTTTGTGAAAAAGCTATGGCTAAAGAAAAAGATACGCTTTTTGTGAGTATGAATGCAACACCAATTCTTCAGATGTTCGCAGAAACTCTTGGCGGATATTTCCTCTTAAGTCAGGCGGAAACTGCTATTAAAAAACTTGAGGAAATAAAGTCTTCTATAGCCAAAGAAGAAAAGACTCTTCTTGAAGAAAACGAAAACGCAAGATACTATCACAATAAAATTTTATCCGCCAAATTTTTCTGCGCACGGATGCTTCCTTTTGTAAAAGCGAAAAAAGAGGCGATAGAGGAAGACAAGAGCGCTATGGAGCAAGTCTTTTAGGATTCTCTTTAGTTAGGAGAAGTTAAAAGATAGAGGATATTTGTGAACGGGGGCTTCGTGATGGTTTTTAGCATTTTTCCAATGAAGTGTCTTTTTCTCTTTGAGAAAAAATTCTTTCTATTGACAAGGGACAATTTTTTTTATAAAGTTGAATTGAGATGAACAAGATTAGATTTGTCGCATCATTTACCTGCGTTTTCTCTTTGGTAACAGTTTTCTTTGTTTCTATCGGAGTTTCAACAGAAACCGCGCAGGAATTTCGCAAGGGGCGGAAAAAAGCAGAATTTTCTGAGAAAGTTTGCCCACCTTCTTTAACAAACAATCTTAAGATTGATTCAAGGAGGTTTGCGCTTTCTCATGAACTTGAAAAATATCTTGCCAAATCAAAGACCAAATGGAATAAGGAAGAAAAAGAAGATGTAATTGATGCTCTTTTATACATAGAATCTAAATACGGTTATCGTCCTATGATCTTTCTTAAATTGATAAAAGTGGAAAGCAATTTTCAAATCAAAGCAGTTTCACCAGACGGCGCAGTAGGACTATGCCAAATACAACCGCAGACCGCGAGGGCTATTTCCTTGAAAATGGGAAGCCCGTGCCTTCCAAGAGAGATGCTCTTTGACCCGGTGATTAATTTGAAATTATCTGCTTATTATCTAAATTATCTTGAATCAAAGTATAATGCGCTTCCTAAAGCACTTGCCGCTTACAATTTAGGTCCTAAAAAATATTTGGAAATATATAGCGAGGGTGGTATTCCGCAAGGTCCTTACCATCAAAAATTTTCAGAATAATTCCTCCTATTAAATCTTTATTTGAGCGAATTGTATTATAATAAATCGCTGGAGGCAAAATGGCTCTTAAGGGCGAATTGAAGACGATGCTGTTGCCCGATGTGATACAGTGGCTTGTCAACGGGCTTAAAACAGGCATCCTTCATTTGAGATCTCCAAAAGGAGTAACCAAAAAAGTCTATTTTGATAAAGGGCGAATACTTTCGACCGCTTCTTCTGACCCAAGAGAATACTTAGGGCAGTTTCTTATTAGCAGGGGGCTAATAAGCGAAAAACAACTCAATATGGCGATGGAAACTCAATTCAAAAGCGGGATTAAACTTGGGAAAATTTTAATTATGGCGGGCATCCTTGACGAAAATGAACTTTCTAAAATGCTTAGACTTAAAGCGGAAGAAACGCTTTATGACTTATTTTTATGGGATGAGGGTGAATTTATTTTTGAAGAATTAAAGGAGATAAAAGAAGATTTTGTGCCCATATCTCTTGACGCTACCTCATTGATTCTTGAGGGAATAAGGAGAAAAGATGAGTGGGGCAGAATCTCCAAATTAATAAAATCCACGAAAGTTGTTTTGTCAAGGAAAGGGAAACTTTCAGAGGCAAAAGAGGAAATCTCTTCATTTGAAATGAGAACGCTGGAAGCCATTGATGGCATCAAAAGCCTTGAAGAAATCGCTCTTGAACTTCATGCCACCGATTTCAACATTTGCTTTGCTGCATATTGCCTGTGCTCAAAGGGGCTTGCCGAAATTAAAGAAGAAAAGAAAAGCCAAGACGAGATAAGCGTGGAAAAGGTTCATTCTAAAATAATCAGTGAAGCCAAAAAATTGATGGCGGAAGAAAAACTCACAGAATCAATAAATCTTCTTAAATTTCATTTAAGAAAAAACAAAGACAAAGAAGCGGAAAAATTGCTTAAAGAAGTTGAAAACAGATATGCTGAAAAATATTTAAAAAATTTGGTTCCTAATGACGCTGTTTTAGAACTGAATGTTTCTTTGGATAAACTTGCGACATTTTCTTTAAGTCCCAAAGAAGGGTTCCTTGCGACAAGAATAAACGGGATTTACAATGTTTCTCAACTTGTTAAAATTTCGCCAATTCCTGAAAATGAAGCCCTTGCCTCAATAAAGAAACTACTTGATTTAAAAATAGTTAAAATAAAACAATCAAAAAATTCTTGAAATAAATCCCTTGATAATTTTTTCATCCCCTTCAATATCAACCCGCCCTATTTCTATTATTTTCCATATTTCTTTCTCGTTGACTTTTATTTTTAGTTCCCTGTGGACAGGCGCTGAAGAGTTTCTTATCTTTTCAAGAAAGTTTTCTTTTGAGGGGTCTTTTTCTAAAAAGAGCAATACTTTTTGCCATTTTTCTTTAAGATTTAAATCCCAATTTTCATTCAGCGTTGTTTTGAGAATGTTCCCTTTTATGTCTTTGACAAAGAAAAGTCCCATTCCAGAAGAAAAGATTTCGTCAAGAATTGTCATATAAGTTTCAAAAACAATTTGGCTTTTTTTCATTTGTGTAATGTCCGTTCCGACAGACAAAACTTCTTTAATGTTGCCATCTTCATCTAAAATCGGCCTGTTTGTCCAAGCGATCCAAACCCTTTTCCCGTTTTTGGTTATATTTTCGTTAATGTTGGTCGCGTATTGGTTGGGGTCTTCAATTATGCTTTCTAATAATTTTTTTAAATCTCTTCCAGTGGATTCCACAACGGGAACTATTGTTTCATATAAGCTTTTGCCAAGAATTTCTTCTTCTTTAAAACCGAAAAATTCTTGAGCATATTCGTTAAAATAGGTTATTATTCCTTTATTGTCAAAAGTAAGAAGGATTCCTCTTGCTTTCTCAACAATTTTTCTAAACCTATCTTCGCTTTTTTCAAGCTTCTGCGCTTTTGAATCAAGTTCTTTGTAAAGTTTTTCCTTTTCAGCGATAGTTTCAAGAACTTCTTGAACGGTTCTGCTTGCCTCTTCATACAAGGAAGCGGTGACAACAGCCATTGAAGCGTGTCTTGCAAAAATCTCAAGAGTTTCCATAGCAAGAGGAGTAAAAGCGTTCTCGTCTTGAGAGTAAAGCGTCAATGCGCCTCTTACCGCATCTTCATTTATCAGCGGAAAAGCGCAAACAACTTTATACCCTCTTTTTTCCGCTTCTTCCCTCCAAGGAGCAAAATCTGGATCGTCAACTCTCATTATTACAGGAGTTCTTTTTACTATGCATCTTCCTGTGGGACCTTTCGCCCTCTCAGACTCATCCCATCTAACTTTCACCTTTTGTGTGTATCCTTCGTCAAATCCTGCGGAGGCAATGACTTTAAGTTCTGTTGATTCTGGAACAACAAGCCCAATCCAAGCCATTTTCAAAGAGAAAGTGTTGATGAGACTTTTACAAATGCTTTCCGCCGAAAGCTGTAAATCTGTAAAACTTCCCATCGCCTGCGCTGATTCAAGAAGGGCAAGAAGTTGTTTGTTTCTTTCAACTATTACTTTTTCAGCCATCTTTTTCTCAGTGATGTCTCTGTTGATGCTTAAAATGACCTCTTTTCCTTTGTAAAATAATAAAGAGGCGTTTATTTCCAAAATCATTTCTGTTCCGTCTTTTCTATAATGGACAGTTTCAAAATTGGAAATTCTCCCTTTCCTAAAGAGTTCTTTTATTCTTTCTTTACCTTTTGCAACATCCTTAGATATTTTTTCAAGAGAGGAGCCGATCAGTTCTTCTTTCTTAAAGCCGTATAGTTTGAGACAAAGCTGGTTTGCGTCAATTATTATTTCATTTTCTGGCTCAAAAACCATTATTGCGTCGTGGGCGTTTTCAAAAAGGGATCTGTAATAAGTTTCCGATTCTCTTAATAGCTCTTCTGCTTTTTTCCTTTCAGTTATATCTCTTACAGTTCCTTCATAAGCGAAAATATTGCCCTTTTCGTCCCTTAAGGCGTGCGCGCTTTCTATCACATAAATAGGCGTTTTGTCTTTTTTCAACCACACAGTTTCGAAGTTTTCAACCTTGCCCTCTTTTTCCATAATTTCTTTGAATCTAACTCTTTCATTAGGGTCAAGGTATCCCTCTTTTTCTATGTCTCTATTTAAAATTTCTTCAAAACTATCGTAGCCGAGCATCTTTACAAGAGCCGGGTTTGACAAAAGCGGTTTGCCATCTTTGGTGCTGATAAAAATTCCCTCATTTACACTTTCAAAAACTTTTCTATATTTTTCTTCGCTTTTTCGCAACTCTTCAAATGCTTTCTTTTTTTCGCTGACATCCTTTATGAAAAGGATAGTAACTTTTTCTCCTGCCAATTCTACAATTGAAACATCCATTTCAACAGGAAAAGCAGTTCCATCAGACCTTAACCCATAAACCTCATAATTCATAGGAGCGTAAAATTCTTTCTTTCTTGCTTCAAGGTAGGAAAGAAGTTTTTGATGCTCTCCTTCGGCGAAAAGTTTTATAACTGGAAATCCATTTGGCAAATCTTCTTGTTTGTAGCCAAATATTTTGCATAATTCTTTGTTGGCAAAAAGCAATTTACCGTCTTTGTGTATTAAGACGGCAATGGGGGCTTCATAAACAAGTTCTTTGTATCTTTTTTCAGAAATAGAAAGGGCTTTTTTTCTGAGGATTCTTCTTTGATAGAAAGCCACCAATAATATAAAGAGAATTACCACGGCTGCAAGAATAAAAAATCTTACATAAAGTTCATTTCGGCTTAGATAAGGTTCTGAAATCCATTTTTTCTTTATTTTTTCAAGATCTCCAGATGCTTTTAATGAGGCAAGAAATTCATTGAATTCACTGCAAACATCACGCCTGTCTTTTGAAAAATAAAAAACAAGTTCGTTTTCTTCAAGATATACAACACCCAAAGGATTTGATGATATAACCATTTCACCAAGGTAATTCTTGTTTATTATTATTCTGCTTGAAATATAATCATTTAAAAGAGCGTCTATTTCTCCTTTTTTAAGAGCAGTAAAACAATCTTCAGTGTTATCATAGGCAACAGCAATTAAAGGGATGTTTTTTGTTTCTTCTCCTCTAAGGAATTTTTCTCCCGTCGCCCCTTTTTTGACTCCTACTTTCCTTAATTTTAGTTCGTCTAAAGTGTTATAAGGCGAGGAAGCCAAAGATACTATAACGAGGCCGGTATTGAAATAACTTCCGCTTGGATTGTATTTTTCGGCTCTTTCTTTTGTTAAATATAATGCTCCGCAGGCGACATCAGCTTCTTTGTTGTAAAGTTTCTGCCAAATTTCAGGAAAAAGCACTTCTTCAAATTTAAGGGAGTAGCCCTTTTCTTGGGCAAATTTTGTGAGGATTTCAATATCCAATCCTTCAAATTTATCTTCTTTTTCAATCACAAAAGGCTCAAAAACTGCCGTAACAACTTTGAGTTTTCGCTCCTCCTTGGCAAAAGAAATAGAGTTTAAAACAAGAAAGACAAAAAATAAGATAAGAAGAATATTCTTAGGTCTCATCTATCATCCATGAGATAGTATTTCTCTGCAAGTGAAAATTTCATAATCGTTTTCCAATGGGCATCCTCCGCCGCAAAGCGCCAAGTCAGAACAATTTTCGCATTCAGGAAGTGGCTTTTGAGGCTTTCTTAACTTTTTGCATAATTCATCATTCCATATTTTGTCCCAATCATCTTCAAGAATATTTCCAACGCTCTTGTAATAAGATTGACAGGGAATCACATCCCCATTAGGTTCAATAGCCATAGATAATCTTGCCGCAGTGCATTGCTTTACACCGAGACCCATTTCAACAGGATTCAATTCGCAGTATCTTGTCGGTGTGTACCATATAAATTTAAGGTCCAACTCTCTTGCCTTTTTGGAAAGTTCTCTTAAAATGGGGATGAGTTCATCTTTTGTTAAATGAGAATTTGATTTGGCGCCTTTTCCAGAAAAAATTATTGAATTGACCGCAAAGGTTGAAAGCCCTAAATCTTTTATGAATTTAGGCATACTTAGGATTGTTTCTTTATTTTCTCTTATAAGGGTGGTGTTTGTCATTGTAAAAATGTTTTCTTTCAACGCATTTTTGATCCCTGAGAGCGTTTCAGAAAAAGCCCCTTTTTCATTGACAATTTTGTCGTGAATTTCTTCATCAGGCGCTTCAATGGTGATTTGAATATGGTCAAGCCCCGATTGGGCGAGTAAATTTGCATAATCTGGTTCTTTAAGTTTTCTTCCGTTTGTGTTTAAACCTGTTACCAGTCCGAGGTTTTCTGCGTATTGAATAAGGTCATTAAGGTAAGGGACAAGCGTTGGCTCTCCTCCCGTAAAAACTATATGGGGAATGCCGATAGATTCAATTTTCTTCAAAACATCAAACCATTTCTCTTTATCAAGCGGCTCAATCTTTCTTTCTTCTTCATTGTAACAATGGAAGCATCTGTTCTGACATTTATAACTGAGTGCAATGTCCATTCTTAAGGGGGCTGAAATTTCTTTTGAAAATGGCTCTTCAAGAGATATTCCCAAATCTGTTAAAGGGCAGACTTTATCAGTCTGTCCAAGTTTATTGATTATTTTGTATAAATTTTTTACATCGTTTTCAAGCAGATTTCTTGAAACTCTATATCTTTTTTTCATCAAAGTTACAGTTTCTTCTTCGTTTAGTCCCTTGATGAAATTGTATGCTATTTCTGCGGCTGTCGGATTAAGATGAAGAATCCTTGAAGCGTTGAGGCTTAAAATCCCTCTACCGTCTTCTTCGATTCTCAAATGAGCCCTGAATATTGAGCCCTCAATCTCAAATCTTCCAGAGTAAAGCCCTTTTTGAACGGGTCTATGTTTTTTAAAAAAATCAAGAATACTCATCTTCCACCTCCGGCGCAGGCGCAGGCGCAACCAGCACAGGCGCAGGCGCAAGCACAACCTCCTCCCGAATAACCTCTTCCTCCCGAAGATTGTGGAACTGGGTTTGTCACATCGGTAACTTTTGAAGCAAGGGCTGGAAGAGAGTTGGCAAGATTGTTTGAAAACCCTTCCACTGATGAGACAAAATTGTGGGCTGAAGTTAAAATGGTATTAGAAGAAACAGTCGGAATACTTCCTGTTGCTCTAATATCACCAGTAGAAGTTGGTGATGTGTGCCCAAATATGGGACCGTAAGCAATCGGAACAGGGAAATTACCAGAAGGAAATCTTCTTGTTGCCTCATCTTTGAAGTTTTTGTCTGCTACCAACCATTCAAAGGATTCTTCATAGTTTTCTTTACCGACCTCTTCCCACGCTTTTCTCATTATTTCATTATAGTATAAAAGAGTTTTTTTCCTGCTAAACCCCTTCATTTTTTCTTGCACACGCTTTATAAGGTCCACAAGGATGTCCCTTGCTTCATTTTGGTTTATTGTCTTGTCGTCTGAAATTGCCTTAAGAAGTTCTTTTTCGTAAGAAAGTTCTGGCTCTTTGTCTGAAATTTTTTCTATCTTAAGCCAAGGTTTTTGAGAGATTATTTTTACATATCCCTTTCTTAACATCCCGAAAAGAATAAGCGAAAGGACTTTACTTAAGGGTTCTTCCATAAGAGCGGCCACCTCTGGAACTGTAAGTCCTCTTCTTATTTCAACTCCATCCATTCCAACTTTGGCGGGAAGATACTGCATTTTTCTCCTATAGCCGCTGATTGCTGAAATTACAAACGCTCCTATGAAAAAGAGAAAACAAAAGCATGGAAGATTTGAAAAAATCATCTGAAAGAAAGAGCCCACTACGGCTAAAAAAGCTTTTAACATTTTTTCTGCGTATGAGACTTTAACAACCTCTGCGACATATTTTTTGGGAAACGAGGCTCCGAAAGTATAACCTTGCGAAGGAGATGCGCTCTCAATAATCCATCTGTAAACAACCCTTCCTTCTTTATCAACAAAAGCTTCTGTAAAAGGAGTTTTATGGTATCTTGGCTCTTGCGGCTTTACACCTTTTGGGAAGATAAATTGACAGCCCAACCTTGTCGTCCCGCTTGTGAATTCTGAGCCAAAATAAGTTGTCATAAATACTACGCTTGCGTAATTGGGGTCATTGTCGTCCTGATAAATTCTCTTATATGTCACAATAGAAAATTGCAAAGTTCCCTCTTTCCCCGAGGGAATTTGGTTTTCATTAAGATGAACTTCCACTCCTACAGGCAGGTAAGTTGATTTTCTTATGTCGTTAAGTATTTTGCCTCCTATTGATGCGCTTGCCTTTTTTAAATCGTAGTTGCTGTCGGGAAGCCCAATGTCAACTATATCGATAGGATCGCCATAATTTCTAAATGTTATTGTGTAATGAATTATTACAGAAGAGTCTTCTTTGATATCAAGAGTTGAATAGTTGCTGACAACTTCAAATTGATAGGATGAGAAAATTGAAATACAAAAAAGGGATAAAACAACAATGATAATTTTTTTTACCATTTAGGCGCCTCTTCAATCAAAAATGTTCCCCCGCAGTAAGGGCATTTCATAGTCAAAGATCCTTCTGGTGATAAAGTTGTGGAAGATGGGTCAATGTGTGCCCCGCAATGAGGGCAATTAATAGGTTTCACATTAAGTTGC